>CATMVR010000227.1 GCA_950075905.1 uncultured Persicitalea sp.
ATCCCCGACGCCCGAAAGTACTCCAAGACGTGCAGCTTCAGCAGGCTCTCCTGAGATAAAAGATCCCCAGAAGGTAGCGGATAAAGAAGAAGAATCCTCGTTTCAACGGTATTGAAGCCACTCTATCCGTATCATTGCATTGAGAGCCTTGTCCGGCGCGGAGGCGTTGCACGGAAAACGTTCCCATTCTCCACCGTTGGAGCGCGTCCAGGTATGGCATTCCTTAAATTCATCCGTCAGGCCCAGCACCGGACCAAAGCAGGTATTGGTCCTTTTACTGCCATCTCTCATGGTCATACTATCTACGTAGCGACTATCCGGACCATTCAACCACTCCATGCTTACAAAGAAGCCTTCGTTGGGTACGGGTATATTGTAGGGTCCCACCCGTACTTCCTTCCAGCGTTGCCACCATTTGGGATTGACGACTACGCTTTCATCCAGAAGATCTCTGCCTGGCCTACCCTCGCTATGCTGGTAGATCCGAACGCGGAAAGAAGCGCGTTGCTTTCCGCGCCAGGGTACATAGTAATATATCTTGCTAAGAATAGCCCGATGCACTTCCTTAGTAGGAATGAAAAGGGCCAGCTCGTGGAAGGAGGTGGAGTCGCAGGATGCATAAAGCCCCTGAAAGCGTTTATTTAAAGCACCGGTTAGTACCGGGACGGGTGGACGGCGGGCATCGAAGGTAATGTTCTGTATGATCAGGGGACTCTCCGCCAGGCGCACCACTAATGAATCGGTACCGGTGAGCCCGAGCCGGAACGGCAAAAAGCCCGGAGCGGAGAAAAGAAGGGTATCCACCAACGCAGGATATAAAAATCGACCCGCCGTATCTGTTCGCACAGCCAGGTGTCTTTGGGTATCACTGACCAGAACATTAGGAACAGGCAGGTCGGTGAGGGCATTGACCACCCATCCCCGCACTACCTGAGCGTTGCCAGTCAGGGGCATCGCCACTATGAAGATCATCAAGGTTACCAGGCGTACCCACTTTGCCATTGTCTATTATACGTGCTACTTATGTTTATTCGTCCGCGAAGTATCTATACATAATATGCCGTTGCACCATACCAAAGAAAACGTTTGGCTACCTGCTGCCCAGCTCTTGAATAGCTAACCAACTCATCAGGCCCGGTCCGATTTCGAGAGCACTTTCGTCGATATCGAAGGTAGGGGTATGCACGCCCGATACGATGCCGCGGGCTTCGTTGCGGGTACCGAGCCGGTAAAAGCAAGAATCTACTACCTGCGAGTAAAAGGCAAAGTCTTCGCCCGCCATCCACAGATCCAGATCCACTACGTTCTCGGCACCCATATATTCAATGGCTGCGGCCTTGGTACGGCGGGTGAGTTCGGGATGATTTTTGAGAAAGGGGTACCCCTTCACTACCTCAAACTCGCAACGCCCCCCCATGGCTTCGGCGATTCCCTCGGCCATCCTGACCATCTTTTGTAGTCCGTCGGCCCGCCACTCCTCGTCCATGCACCGCCAGGTACCCTGTATTTTTACTTCGTTTGGAATGACGTTGGTCACACCATCGGCAATGAAGCGACCGAAAGAGAGAACGGAAGGGTTGGCGGGTTGGCGATTCCGGCTGATGATCTGCTGTAAGGCGACCACAATGTGGGAGGCAATCAGAACCGGATCTACTAACTGATCAGGCATGGCCCCATGGCCGCCCTTGCCGATGATGGTCAGGTAGAGCTCGTCGGTACTAGCCATGTACATTCCTTCCCGAAAGCCAATCTTACCCACAGGTACATTAGGAGCCACGTGCTGCCCCAGCATTCCGGCCGGCCGGGGGTTTTCGAGTACCCCTTCCTTAATCATTAAGGAAGCCCCACCGGGGGCTTTCTCCTCCGCCGGTTGGAAGACCAGCTTGATCGTACCTTCAAATTCTTCCCGAAGTTGGGTAAGGATGCGGGCGGAACCGAGCAAGGAAGATGTGTGTACATCGTGCCCGCAGGCGTGCATCACGCCCGGCACCTGCGATTTGTAGGGTACCTCGTTGGCTTCGTGAATCGGCAGGGCGTCCATGTCGGCCCGCAGACCCACTACGCGGCTATCCGGATTTTTTCCTTTGATCAAGGCTACGACGCCCGTACCGGCTACCCCCTCCTGAGGCTCGAGGCCCAGCGCCGTGAGCTGATCGGCCACAAAGCGGGCGGTCTTGTGCTCGTAAAAGGACAACTCAGGATTTTTATGCAGATGGTGGCGGTGGGCCGTTACGTCGGCAGTGTACTCTTTGCTGAGACTTTTAATTTTCTGGAGAATATCCATTGGTACTAATATTGATAAGGACTGGATGGGGTTGAACTCGAAACCCAAAAATACAAAATTCCGCCCGAGCTACTCCTTTATTTGCAGGATAACCTTGCCCGCACTCAGGTTGGCTTCCATGTAACGGTGGGCTTTGGCAACATCGTGCCAGTGGTATACCTCGTCGACCACCGGGCAGATTGCCTGCGAAACCAGGTCGTCGTAGGCAAACGCCACGAACTCCCGGGTAAGCCGGATCTGGTAGTCGGGGGTGCGGGAGCGCAACGTAGTACCCAGAATCTGTAAGCGCTTGAAAACGATAGGGCCAATGCTAGCGGAGGTTTTGCCACCCGCCATCACGGCCAGCATCACCAGGCGGCCGTCGCGCTGCAGGACCTTAATGTTCTGGTCGAAGTAATCACCCCCCACCGGGTCAACGATCAGGTTGACGCCCTTGCCTTCGGTCAGTTCCTCTACTTTTTCCAGGAAAGGGCCCTTCCGGTAGTCGATCGCGTGGTCGGCTCCCAGATCGAGACAGAGGGCATGTTTGCCCGAAGAAGCCGTGACCAGCACGGTAGCTCCCATCTTTTTGGCTAGCTGAATAGCCGCCGTACCTACCCCACTTGCCCCGGCGTGCAGCAGTACCGTCTCGTCTTTCCGCAGGTTGCCCACCCAACGCAGGGCCTGGAAAGCAGTAAGAAACACTTCGGGAACGGCCGCCGCCTTTGTAAATTCCCACCCTTCGGGAAGAGGCATGGCCATATCCTCATGCATGACGGCATATTCCGCATAGCCGCCACCCGGTAGCAACCCGAAGACTGCATCACCGATTTCCCAGCGGGTCACCTCGCTACCGACGGCCTCCACGACACCGGCGATTTCGAGGCCCAGAATGGGGCTCGCTCCTTCGGGCGGCGGGTAGTGCCCCTCCCGCTGCAGAATGTCGGCGCGGTTGAGGGCAGTGGCATGCACCTGCACCCTGATTTCCCAGGGTTCGGGGGCAGGGGTGGGAAAGGGGGCAAGGTATAGTTGGTCGGCATTGCCGTAATCTTTTACTTGAATAGCCAGCATAGTAAATAAGGTCGTGACAAAATTTACCCCTACACAGGAATAAAAAACGTACCAGGGACCGGTCATTTGAGCCGGCACCTGGTACGTAGTCTATGGGAAAATTAAATCTGAGAAACTATTTGAATTGATCTTGTTCGGCTCAGTCAGTTTTCAGGAAACTCCCTTCAAAACATCCTGCTCCACAAAAGGCTGCTTGTAAATGCGCTTTCCGGTTGCCTTGAAGATAGCGTTGGCCACCGCTCCGCCCGTTGGAGGCAGCGCGGGCTCACCCAAACCAGTAGGATCGATGCCATTATCCACAAAATGGACTTCTACTTCGGGAATTTCCGACATCCTGATCATCCGGTAGTTGTTGTAATTATTTTGCTCGGGTGCACCTTCGTCGAACGTCAGCTTACCATACATGGCGTGCCCGATGCCGTCTACGACACCGCCCATCACCTGCTGCCGGGCACCGCTCTGATTGATCACAATGCCACAGTCAACGGCGGCGATTACTTTGGTGAGTTCGGGTTTGCCTTGTTTCATGGTCACTTCACCTACCTGAGCTACGTAGGAAAGGTGCGAGAAGTACAGACTGAATCCCTGCGCCACGCCGCTCTTCTTACCCCAGTTTGATTTCTCCGCGGCCAGCTCAGTGACGGCACGCATACGATCGATATCGTACTTGATATCGCCCGCGGGGCTTTTCTTCGCTTTATCGAGTAATTCCAGCCGGAACGCGATCGGGTCTTTGCCGGCAGCAGTAGCTACCTCATCCAGAAACGACTGCTCGGCGTAGGCCAGGAAGTTAGTAATGGGCGCACGCCAGGGGCCCGTGGTGATGGGTGACTTGTGCTCGGCCGAGTCTATCAGCAGGTTGTCGACGGCACCGGCCGGGAAGTTGTCCTGGCGGGTCGGGTTGCCGGCGTTGATGCCCGCGCCCCGTAGCTTATAGCCAATCATATTTCCTTTGGCATCGAGGGCTGCCTCAAAGCGATACTTCACGGCCGGGCGGTAATCGCCACCGGTCATATCGTCCTCGCGCGTCCAGATTAGTTTTACCGGGGCCTTAGCGAGAGCTGATACTTTCACGGCCTCCATCACAAAGTCGGTAGCCAAACGGCGGCCAAAGCCTCCGCCCATGCGGGTCATCTCCACCGTTACTTTGTCCTGGGGCAGGTTCAGAAACTTCGCCGCATCTCCCCGGGCCCGCTCGGGGGTTTGGGTGGGTCCAATGAGTTCGGCGCCGTCCGGACGGACGTGGGCAAAGAAGTTCATCGGCTCCATGGGGCTATGCGGCAGGAACGGACACTGGTACTCGCTCTTGATCACCTTCGCGGCGCTTTTGAAAGCAGCCTCCACGTCGCCATCCTTACGGCGCACCGTAGCGTCGGGAGCATTGAGCAACTCGTCAAAAATCCGGTCGTGGTCGGAGGTACTTTCCAGAGCACTTTCCTTTTCATACTGAATATTCAGCGCCTTCCGGGCTTTCAGTACCTGCCAGGTAGATTTTCCGAGCACGGCCACGTTGTTATCAAAGGTGATAACATCCACGATGCCGGGCATAGCCCTGGCTTTGGAGGCATCCACGGATTTGATTTTCGTACCGAAAGCCTCCGGACGCTGCACTACGGCATACAGCATTCCGTCGCGGTGGAAGTCGAGACCGAACAACGGCTTTCCGGTGATAATATCTTTGTTATCGACGTTGCGAATCGACGTACCAATCAACTTGAAATCCTTAGGATCTTTCAGGGGTACATCCGTGGGGGTAGGCATTTTGGAGGCATCCGCCGCCAATTCGGCGTAGGTAGCTTTTTTGTTTTTGCCTTTGTGCAGCACCATGCCTTTATCGGTAGTACACTCGCCGGCGGGTACTCCCCAGCGCTTGGCGGCGGTGTTGATAAACAGCTGCCGGGTAGTGGCTCCCGCCTGACGGAGGCGCTTCCAGGAATGGGGAATCGAACCGCTACCCCCGGCTACCTGACGCTGAAACTTCACGGTATCCAGCGGAGCCTGGGCTACATGCACCTGCTGCCAGTCTACATCGAGCTCTTCGGCTACCACAATCGGGAAAGCGGTTTTGATACCCTGCCCCACTTCGGGGTTGGGGGAGAAAATCGTAATTTTCCCCTCGGGGGAAACGGAAAGATAGCTATTGAATTCGATAGATGGCGCCGCAGCTTCGGCGGTGGCGTCGAGTACGGCCGGCTTGGCCTTGGCGTCGGTCCAGTTGAAACCCACCAGCAAGCCACCACCCGCCGCAGCGGCCAGCTTCATGAAATCGCGCCTGTTCGTATTTGAAAGAGTTGACATGGCTATTTGGTTTTGGTTGAGGCTACTTTGACGGCTTCACGGATGCGGTGGTAGGTACCACAACGGCAGATATTGCCATTCATGGCGGCTTCTATTTCGGCTTCGCTGGGCTTGGGGTTTTGCTTCAGAAACGCCGCGGCGGTCATAATCTGACCCGCCTGGCAATAGCCACACTGGGGAACATCCACTTCGTCCCAGGCTTGCTGTACGGGGTGTTCTCCCTGGGCAGAAAGTCCTTCGATGGTAGTAACGCTGGAAGAACCAATGGCAGACACGGGCAGCACGCAGGAGCGGGTAGCCGCGCCGTTGACATGGACGGTGCAGGCACCACACTGGGCGATGCCGCAACCATACTTTGTACCGACCAGACCGAGGCTATCCCGCAATACCCATAGCAAAGGGGTATCAGGCTCCACATCAGCCTTGTAGGTTTGGCCGTTGATCTTCAAATTATATTGGGCCATAATGGATTAAGAAGTTTAGTTTCAGGCTAAATTAACACATCCTTCCGAATAATGTTCGCTAGGTTGCTCTTAATTTTTACTTAGTAGTCTAAAACTCCCCTAACAGCGGCCACGCTACTGGTTTTTGCGCCGCCGTTCTTCGCGCCTTTGGCGGCGACGTTCCTTGCGCTCTTCTTTCGATCTGATTTTGAAAGGTAGTATATCTACAATCTTATCGAGTAGTGTTGGTTCTCCTTCCGGCTCATCGGCCAGGTAGGGCGCACAGTCAAGCCGGTCTTGCAGCCGGGGTGACAGCGGTGCAAAGGGGTCCTTATCGGAATAGTAGCCCTTCTTAACCAATCGACTGGTAAACTCGCCCCAGACCGGAAGAGCCGTCCGGGCGGCAGGCCGAACATCCGGCGGAACGCCAGCCCGAGGGGCGACGGCGTCGCGAAACCGGCGTCGGCCGCGGCCCGGGTGAGGTCCCCGCCGTCGCGCACGACGCCCGCGACGATCTGCATCCGCGCCCACCTGCGGTAGGCCCGCAGGCCTGCCCCCGTCTGCCGGGTGAACAGGCGCGCGAAGTGGCCCGGCGACAGCCCGGCCGCCGCCGCGAGGTCACCGGTCGGCAGGTCCGGGCCGCCGGGCCGGTGCAGGGCCGCGATCGCCCGCGCGATGCGGGCGTCGGGCTCGGCGCGGGCCCCCGGCGCCGTACCGCTGTCGACCAGGATCCGCCGCAGCCCCGGCCCGTCGCCGTCGACCGCGCAGGCGACGAGGTCGGGCTCGGCCGGGTGCCCGGTCACGATCCCGGCGGGCCCGCGACCGGGCTCGAGGAACACGAAGGCCGCCCGGTGCGCGCCGCCGGTGATGCGGTGGCGCAGTCCGGCCGGGACCAGCAGGGTCCGCGCCGTGCGGTCCGGCGCGCCGTCGACGCGCACGGTCAGGTCGTCGTCGACACCGACCGCGAGGCACGCCACCGCACCCCGGTGTGCGTCGAGTCCGAGCATCGGCCCCAGGTGGACGGCCCAGCAGGGCCCCACCCACAGCCGTGCCGGGCCCGCCGCCACGGTCACCGGACGCCCGCCCGCCGGCGTCGCCACCCGAATCCGGCGGCCGCCGCGAGCAGCCCGGCGAGCGCCAGACCGTGCTCGAACCACGCCCCCCAGCGGGTCGCGAACGTCAGGTCGGTGCGCAGCGGCACCTGTTCGACCAGGGTGTCCGCGGTGTACAGCCCGGTCTCGGCGACGACGGAGCCGTCGGGCCGGATCACCGCACTCGCCCCGGACAGCGCCGCGACGACCGCAGCCCGCCCGTGCTCGACGGCCCGCAGCCGCGACATCGCGAGGTGCTGCCAGGTCATCTCGCCCCGCCCGTACCAGGCGTTGTTCGTCGGGATGACCAGCAGCGAACCGCCGTCGGCGACGCCGTCGCGCAGC
This sequence comes from uncultured Persicitalea sp., assembly GCA_950075905.1. GTDB lineage: Bacteria > Bacteroidota > Bacteroidia > Cytophagales > Spirosomataceae > CATMVR01. Next base: position 7,512 of record CATMVR010000227.1, read on the forward strand.
ACGTGGTCGTAGGCGGTCTCGTAACAGATCGCCGTCGCCACCCGGGTGCCCGCGACGGGCAGCACCGCGGGCGCCGTACCGGGGGTGAAGTCGGCCAGCGCGACGAACGGGGTCAGGTACTGCGTGACCGCCCGCAGCGGGATGCGCTCGCCGAACGGCACGAGCTCCTGCT
>CATMVR010000228.1 GCA_950075905.1 uncultured Persicitalea sp.
CACCATATGTACACCAATGTGGTGCCTATGGACGAGGATATTCAGGATCGGCTAGTGGTACGGCTATCCCCTCATACGCGGGTACGGGGCATTCACCGATTCCAGTGGATTTATGCGTTTTTCTTCTATGGTATTCTGACCCTTTACTGGGTGGTGGCTAAGGATTTCATACAGTTTATTTCTTTCACCAGATCAGGTGTCAATACCCAAACCAAAAAGGAGAATACACTAACGATGGTCAAGCTGATTCTGATGAAGGTGGTGTATTTTATCGTATTTTTCTACGTCCCTTTGGCACTTTTCAATATGTCGTTTGGTGAAGTACTGGCCGGATTCCTCCTGATGCACTTTACCGCTGGTCTGGTACTGACGGTGATTTTCCAACTGGCGCATACCGTTGAGGGTACAGATCATCCGTTGGCAAACGAAAAAGGAATTATTGAGAACGACTGGGCTATCCATCAGCTGCAAACGACGGTCAATTTCTCCCGCCACAACAAATGGCTTTCCTGGTATGTAGGTGGGCTCAACTTTCAGGTTGAGCACCACCTCTTTCCCAGGATTTGCCATGTGCATTACCCGGCCATATCCCCGATTGTAAAACAGACCGCCGAAGAGTTTGGTCTTGTGTATCTGGAAAACGAATCCTTTAACGACGCTTTACTCTCGCACGTGTCCACCCTGCGTCGTTTCGGAAAGTTGCCCGATTGGAACGAGGCCATCGGGTAAGCGCTTGCCTATCCCCTACCTCCAAAAAGTTTGGCGATGCCGTAGATGATTACCCCGATAACAAGCAGGGTAATGATGATGCCTGTCCATACGCCGCCTTTAAAGATCCCGCCGATTATTTCGCAACTGGTCAGGGTAAAGCTGAGTAAAAAAAAGATCAGGTAGGTAGATGCATTACTGAGGGATTTCATATTTTTTTTGTTTAGGATGAACACTGACTGGAATGGGTATTAAAATCGTTCCAGATGGTGTTTTTGGGGGATATAGCTGGTTTTGGGAGTCCCAACTCTTAAAGTATGTTAATTGAACGCAGGTTCTTCTTTTTCGGATGTAGATCTTTTTATCTTGCTGAAAACTAAACCAAAGCCTCATCCACCATGCGTCCATTATCCACTCTTTTTCGTCAGCTCACCGTTTTATTGTACCTGGCCAGTATATTGCTCCTGGCCGCCTGCGACCAATCTCCCACCTACCTTTCTCTAAAAGGAAATCTGCCCGGACTACCCGACGGAAAAGTGCTGCTGAAAGGTAGTTTCCCGGGGAAAGCCATTGACTCTACCCTGATCAGAGATGGCATTTTTGAGTTTAAGCTACCCGCAAAAGACTTTCCCGAACCCATCATGGTATCTCTCTACTACCTCAGTCCTGAGGGAAAACAAAAAGGCATTGTGGTAACTACCGGCTATAAGGGAAAAGCGGGTTTTGGAGGGATTGAGGCCACGAACGCCTTTATGCTGGAAGATGGAATCGAAATTGAAGGTCCGTTTCTGGAGACCAGAAACTCTGGTATTCCCTCCTTGCATACCAGGCTCCCCGTTAAGACCGGCAGGCAGAATCAGGTCTGGTTTTCAGATACCGTAGGCTTTGAGAAACTCAAAAGTATACCGGCCCTGCAAAAACTGATTCGCCAGCATCCCTATTCTTATCACTATTTTTATAGCCTGGAAAGACGGATGCATTCCGCCAACAAACCCGGCTTTTACGCGTTGTACAATCTCTTTGATCCTGAGCTGAGAGACAGTCCGACCGGGAAAGCCATGCGGGAGTACATCGAAACCCGTGATCAGGTAAAGCTTACCTACCAAACTGCTCTTCCAGATTCTACGGGTACCCTTCAACCTATTCTGAAAAACAACTCTCAGCTAACCATCGTTACCCTCTGGACGTCCTGGTGTGGCCCCTGCCGGGCCGAAATTCCAGTACTGAAACGAATACACGATAAGTTCTCGGCTGATTTCTCGCTCAATCTGGTATCTATTTCGGTCGACTACGAAAAGGAGCCCTGGTTAGAAGCTCTCAAACGGGAGAAAATGCCCTGGACACAGCTCATGATGAACGCCGAGACCAATCGGTACGCCAAAGAATTGTTCGGCTATGGCAATAGAATCCCCCTGACGCTATTTCTCGACCGGGAAGGTAACATAATCCAGAGTTTTCTGGGATTTGATAATGAAAAAGAAAAGACTTTTGTATCACTCATAGCCCAACACATCGGCCCTACAAGTTCCGCCAAGCCCTGAGCTCGTACTTAATCTACCGGAATCAGCGCTGCCCGGTCGTATTGCAGCAGTAGTTCAAACAGCTTCACCGTAGCGGCAGCATCGCCGGCCGCGCGGTGCCGGTTTTCGACCTGAATGTTGAGACTCTGACAAATATTTCCCAGACTGTACGACTTATAGCCCGGAAAGATCTTGCGGCTGAGCTTGACGGTACACAACTGAGCCCGGTCGAAGTACTCATCCAGCCATAGAAACTCTTTTTTAATAAAATTGTAGTCAAAACTTACGTTATGGGCCACAAACCAGGCGTCGCGGGTGAGGGCCCGCACCGGGTCGGCTATTTCGGCAAAGGTTGGCGCATCCTGCACCATGCGGTTGTCGATGCCCGTCAGGCGGGAAATAAACGGCGGGATAAAGGCCTGCGGATTGACCAGCGAATGAAACGAATCGACCACCCGGCGGCCGTCGTGACGATAAATCGCGATTTCGGTGATGCGCGTCGGCCCCTTAACGCCTCCGGTGGTTTCTATATCGACAATGGCATACATGTACGTGCGATGAGGTAGGGTTTGTTGGGTAAAAGTCGGCTAGACACAAAAATAAAAAAATCTCCGCGCACCGCCGGAGATTTTTTATTCTACCCGATACCAATGGTATCTAATCCTTCAATCTATAATTTATTCCAGCTGAAACGCGATCGGTAGCGTGTACCGCACCCGGACTGGTACGCCCGACTGCTTACCCGGCTTCCAGTTGGGCATCAGGTTCACTACCCGCAGCGCCTCTTCATCACAGCCAAAGCCAATGCCCTTGATCGTACGGGCCCGCTCGATGCGGCCATCGGTACCTACGGTAAATTCTATGAACACTTTTCCCTGCACACCGGCCCGGGCAGCAGTGGCGGGGTAATTCAGGTTTTTTTGCAAAAACTTCCCAAATGCCTCAGAACCGCCGTAAAATTCGGGCTGCTGCTCGGCGTAAGTATACTCTTTTTCCGGCTCGGGCTTAATCTCAACTACGTCGCCCTTGCCTGTTACTTCCGTGGGAGGTACCAAGAACTCGGTAATCTCCGTTCCATCCACTGTTTCCTGACCGGGCAGGGCGTTTTCCAACATCTCTACCGTCGGCGGCAGGTGTTCAACAAGTACCTGCTCATCGGGGAGTACCAGCGGGGGCAGGTCACGTACGGTTTTTACGGGGGCGGGAGGCGGTGCCTCTACTGGCGGCGGCGGGAGGTGTCTCTCCTCGGGCTTGATGGTAATCGGGCTGAACTCTACCTCAAAGACGATGTCGTCCTTCTGAGGCTCGGGATTCAGCCGGGCGTACAGTTCGGGAAGGCAAAAGAGGAGGATAAAAATACCTACCCCGATAAAAGTTGCCCGTTGCACATGCCCACTGTACTCGCGCCGCAGGGCGTAGGCACCGTAGAGTTTGTTCCGGTTTTCAAACACGATGTCATTCAAAGAATCTTCCATGGCTAACAAATCTTTATGGTCTGAGCTTAGTTGTTTCAGCGTGTCCGGATCTATCTCACTTCGCAAATTTTCTATAACCTTTTCCAGCGACTGTCCTTCCCAAAGCCGTTCCTCTGCTTCGCAGGCCAGGTGATCGAGCAACTCCGGCAAAAGGGCTTCTCCCAACCCACTTTCCCGCAGGTAATTTTTAAAATCGGTGATTCGGTCGTCGGTCAGTCGTTTCATCTTTTCAAAGGTTTAGGTCTTTATCCTCTTTCGGTAGCCAGCCCCGTCGACGGGTCTGCCGGAGGGGAAAGCAGCAGGCGAATGGCTTCCATAAAGCGTTCTAGGTCGTTGGTTTTGGTACGGGCTGTTTCGGCCCCCTGGGTTGTGAGCGTATAATACTTGCGCATCCGCCCATCCACCGCTTCCGACTCCGTGAGCAGTTGCCCTTCCTGTTCCAGCTTGTGCAGCACCGGATACAGCGCCCCAAAGGTCAGCACTATCTCGCCGGCGGTTCGTTCCTTTACCTGCTGGGTAATCTCGTAGCCATACATCCGTCCGTTGTCTGCCAGCAAATTCAGCACGATCGTTTTCAGCGTGCCCCTTACGTACTCGTTACTCGTGTTGTTTTCCATGTTTTGTAAAAAAATTCCCTGCCAGTTGACAGCAATCGATAATTGTAATACGCCACTTCCCACGAGAGCTATACCTGGTTGCTCCCTGTGAGAAGACACACAAATATATATAAGTTTTCTATATATCCAAGCTGACGCAAAAAAAATATTTCCCGCTGCGGACTTTACCATACAATATAGCCCGGATCAGGTATTCTCTTCCTCTTCCAGGGGAATCGAGCGGTTGATCCGCTCATCGAGCGAAATAAACGTCTCGGTACGCTGTATACCCTTTACTTTCTGTATTTTATCGTGCAGTACTTCCCGGAGGTGCCCGGTATCGCGGCAGACAATCTTGGCAAAAATACTGTATATGCCCGTGGTGTAGTGAATGTTGACCACTTCGGGAATCTTCTCCAGATCTTCGGCCACCTCTTCGTACAGCGAGCTTTTGTCCAGGTATATTCCTAGGAAGGCACTGATGTCCCAGCCCAGTTTGGCGGGGTCGATAAGTAGTTGTGAGCCTTTCACAATTCCCATCTGCTCCATTTTTTTCATACGGACGTGCACAGTCCCTCCCGACACAAATACCCGTTTCCCGATTTCGGTATAGGGAAGTCCCGCATTTTCCATCAGCAGTGACAGGATTTTGAGATCCGTATTATCAATTTCTAAATTTTTATTCATTTTTGGGCGGTCAATTGAATTCTATCTAATATTACACAGCAAAAATTGATAAAATTCTAAATTTTTGGAAATTTTTATGAAAATATTTTAATCTTAAATTTTCGCCGCTTACCTTTGTAAGGTCAATATAACAAAAGGCAACGCGCTTTTAGCTCTATCGACAACGTTTTTTGACTCTATTGTAGGATGATGAAACTGGCAGCCATGCCCTCCTGTCTCGGGGGTGGTGATAACAGGACAAACGCAATATAATGCCGACCCTTGTCGACTGGGGTTGACCACCAAGTCTTTGTATTGTGGCTAACTGCACCGTGGGTGGTTCGACTCCCCCTCCTACAGCAAAAAAAACTTGACTGGCGATTTTTTTCGTCGTAGTTTTATTTGGTTTTTAGTTTGTTGATGAAGTGTAATTTGACACGCGGGTTCATTTTGAAACCTGCGTGTTTTTCTTTTACCACCCTTCAGCAATTGCTTCCCCTCGTTGGATTAATCCTTACCTTTCGGGCAAAAACAACCTCTTCCTTCCTGCATGATTCAGAATGATGCTACCGTCCTCGGTATTTTGATGCTGGTACTTGGCCTTATTTTTTATACTGCCAATCTTCCCCAAAAGGGCTGGACCAAATTTTACGGTATCGTCCCTCCCCTCTTGCTATGCTATTTCATACCCGGCGTCCTCAATTCCCTTGGCATTATTAACGGGTCTGAATCACAGCTCTATCCAGTGGTTTCGCGCTACTTACTACCCGCGTGTCTGGTGTTTTTTACCCTGGGTATGGACTGGAAATCTCTGGCTAAGCTCGGCCCGCAGGCTATTATCATGATGCTGGCGGGCACCGTGGGGGTGATGATCGGTGGCCCGGTGGCCCTCTGGCTAGTGGGAAATGTGAGCCCGGATACCGTGCAGGGCGAAGGCCCCGAAGCCGTGTGGCGGGGGCTGGCCACCATTGCCGGTAGCTGGATTGGTGGCGGAGCCAATCAAACTGCCCTCAAAGAAGTATTCCAGCCCAGTGACCGGCTGTTTTCACAAGTCGTAGCCGTAGACGTACTCGTGGCCGAATTGTGGATGGCGGTACTCATCTACGGAGCGGGCTACTCGGCGCGCATCGACGCCCGGCTCCGCGCCAATAGCAGCCGTATTGCCGACGTGCAGCACCGACTGGAAGGCCTGCAACTGGCCCATCAGCGCATACCCGCCACCGCCGACCTGATGTACCTGGGTGCCGTTGGCTTTGGGGCTACCGGTTTGGCGCACCTGGTGGCAGATTTTATTGCCCCCTACCTGGCCAACAATTATCCCGCTCTGGAACGATACAGCCTGACGTCTTCCTTTTTCTGGATTGTGGCGCTGGTAACCCTCATTGGACTGGGCCTATCCTTTACCCCCCTGCGCCGGCTCGAATACGCCGGGGCATCCCGCCTGGGCAGTGTATTTCTGTACCTGCTGGTGGCTACCATCGGCATGCAGATGGATCTGGGAGCAGTGGCCGACAACCCCGGCCTGTTTGCCATTGGTCTGGTATGGATGCTAATCCATGCCCTAGTGGTGATCGGGGTGGCCCGGGGCCTGCGCATTCCCTTTTTCTTTGCCGCCGTGGGTAGTCAGGCCAACGTGGGCGGCTCGGCCTCGGCACCGGTGGTGGCGGCGGCTTTCCACCCCTCCCTGGCTCCTGTTGGGGTACTTCTCTCAATCCTTGGCTATGCTATGGGCACCTACGCCGGCTATTTGACGGCCCTTTTGATGCAGTGGGTAAGCCGCTAATTGGATGTGCCGGTAAATTCTGTGTGATCATACTATTAAAATAGGTGTAACGGTCGTATTTTTGCATTTGCTTTGTATGAAACTACTTCATCAGCATTCGAAATTGAAACTATTTACATGAAGAACATTCGCAATTTTTGCATTATTGCCCACATTGACCACGGAAAAAGTACCCTGGCGGATCGGCTCCTGGAATTTACCAACACGGTAACCCAGCGCGAAATGCAGGCTCAGCTCCTGGACAACATGGACCTGGAACGGGAAAGGGGCATTACCATCAAGAGCCACGCTATACAGATGGACTACCTGCTGAATGGTGAGCAATATACCCTCAACCTCATTGATACCCCCGGTCACGTAGACTTTTCGTACGAGGTGTCGCGCTCTATTGCCGCCTGTGAAGGCGCTCTCCTACTGGTAGATGCTGCGCAGGGAATCGAGGCGCAGACAATTTCAAATCTGTACCTGGCTATCAATCACGACCTGATCATCATTCCGGTACTGAATAAAATTGACTTACCCGGCGCTATGCCGGAAGAAGTTTCTGATCAGATTGTAGAATTGATTGGTTGCGACCGCAGTGAGATTATCCACGCCAGTGGCAAAGAAGGCACCGGGGTACCCGATATTCTGGAAGCCATTGTCAGTCGCATCCCGGCTCCGAAAGGAGATCCCAATGCTCCTTTGCAGGCCATGATTTTTGATTCGGTATTTAATTCCTACCGGGGAATTGAAGTTATTTTCCGGATCAAAAATGGTAGCGTCCGTAAAGGAGACAAAGTGAAGTTCATGGCAACGGGTAAAGAGTACTTCGCCGACGAGATCGGCACGCTTCGTCTCCAGCAACAGCCCAAGGATGTTGTAGAATGTGGTGACGTGGGCTACCTGATCTCCGGCATAAAAGTTGCCAAGGAAGTA
>CATMVR010000229.1 GCA_950075905.1 uncultured Persicitalea sp.
CGCCGCCCGCCTGCTGGTACTCCGCACCGCCCGCCATATTGACGAAAAGGGAGCCGCCGCCGTGCGCGACGAAGTTTCGATGATCAAGTTTTTTACGGCCAACATGATGCTACGGGTAGTAGACCGCGCCATACAGGTACACGGCGCCTTAGGTATGACGAGTGATATTTTGCTTTCTTACTGGTATACCCACGAGCGGGCCGCCCGTATCTACGACGGAGCCGACGAGGTACACAAGGCCGCGCTGGCGCGTACCATTCTGAAAAGCTACGGCCTCGATGTAAAACGCAAGTGAAATAATGATGATACACCTACCTGCCGATTCCCCCGCCCCCATTCGCTCCGGTGAGGAAATTGATGTCGCCGCGCTCAACACCTTCCTGAACTCCCGGGAGGCTATTACCTCACCCGTAACGGAGGTACGGCAGTTTCCCGGCGGCTACTCCAACCTGACCTATTTTCTCAAAACCGCAGACCAGCAAGAGTATGTCCTGCGCCGCCCGCCGTTCGGGGCCGAGCATATCAAGGGGGGGCACGACATGGAGCGCGAGTACCGCGTTCTGACGATGATTCAAAGTGCTGGTTTTGGCAAGATACCTCAGCCCATTCTCCTTTGCGATGATCTGGAAGTAATGGGTTGCCCGTTTTATATCATGGAGCGCGTGCAGGGCGTCATTCTGCGGGCGCAAACTGCCCCAAAGCTGGGCTTGTCGGCCGATCAGCTTCGGGCTACTTCGGAAGCCCTGGTAGATAATCTGGCCAATTTACACGCCATTGATATCAACGCTACCGGGCTTATTCAGATAGGTAGGCCCGAAGGCTATATCCGGCGGCAGGTAGAGGGTTGGTACAAGCGCTACCTCGCCGCCCAAACCGACGACCTCCCCGTGATGGAGCAGCTCTACCAATGGCTTAGCGACAGCATGCCCGCCGAAAATACCCCGACGCTGATTCATAACGATTACAAGTATGATAACGCCGTGCTCGACCCCACCCACCTGGCCAATATACTGGCCGTGCTCGACTGGGAAATGTGCACCGTAGGCGACCCACTCATGGACGTAGGAACCGCCCTCTCCTACTGGGCCGAGGCCGAAGACGGTGCCTTTGAGCGAAGCTTTAACCTCACCTGGCTACCCGGCAACCTCACCCGTCAGGAGTTTGCCGATCGCTACGCCGAAAAAAGCGGTCGCGATGTATCAAACATGCTGTACTATTATGTATTCGGGCTTTTTAAGAATACCGTGGTGATTCAGCAGATTTATGCCCGCTGGAAGAAGGGCCTCACCCAGGACGAGCGCTTCGCGGGGTTACTGTACGGGATTCGGTCGTTGTCTGGCACCGCGGCGAAGGCGGTGGAGCGGGGAAGATTTTGAGGATTGACAGTCGAAGACTGTGACCATGTCTGGCCACCAGATGCAATCTGGCGGCAGCTACCTGATGCTGCCGCCGGTTTGCAACCGGTGGCCGAAAATAAGTCAAGTTTTCAACTTATATAACCAACTCTATGAAAGCCATACTTTGTACCCAATTTGGGCTACCTGAAACATTAACCTTAGAGGACGCTCCCTCACCGACACCCGGCAAAGACCAGGTAGTGGTGAGCGTAAAGGCCTGCGGCGTCAACTTTCCGGATACACTGATCATTCAGAACAAGTACCAGTTCAAGCCGCCGCTCCCCTTCTCGCCCGGCGGTGAGGTGTCTGGCACGATCAAAGAAGTAGGCGAGGGTGTCAAACATCTCAAAGTGGGTGATTCCGTGCTCTCCCTCACCGGCTGGGGTGGCTTTGCCGAGGAGGTCATTGCCGATGCAGCCACGACTTTGCCCATACCGCCCGGCATGGACTACGTAACAGCCGCTAGTGTGATGTACACCTACGGTACCTCCTACCACGCCCTCAAAAACCGCGCGCAACTCCAACCCGGAGAAACGCTGCTCGTGCTTGGAGCAGCCGGCGGAGTAGGCTTAGCCGCCGTACAGCTGGGCGTGCTGATGGGGGCCAACGTCATTGCGGCCGCTTCGTCAGATGAAAAACTGAAAGTCTGCAAAGAACTGGGTGCCTCGGCAACGATCAACTACACAACTGAGGATATCCGGGAACGCACCAGGGAGCTTACCGAAGGGCGCGGAGTAGATGTTGTCTACGACCCCGTAGGCGACCGCTACACCGAACCCGCCCTGCGCTCCATTGCCTGGAAAGGCCGCTATCTGGTAGTAGGGTTTGCCGGGGGCGAAATACCCAAAATCCCGCTCAACCTGGCCCTACTGAAAGGCTGTCAGATTGTGGGCGTATTCTGGGGAGCTTTTGCCAGGAACGAACCTAAGGAGAGTCAGAAGAATTTTCAGGAGCTCCTTACCTGGATATCTCAGGGCAAACTCAAACAGCACCTGTATAAAACCTACTCTCTGGCGGAATCCCCCGCCGCCCTGCGCGATATGCTGGACCGCAAAGTAGTAGGGAAGGCAGTCGTGATCATTTAACTTATATTCTACCCAATGAAAACATTTAAGACCCTCGCCGAATTTCGCGGGCAACTCGGGCAGGAAATCGGTGTGAGTCCGTGGGAAACCATTTCCCAGGCGCAGATTAATGCCTTTGCCGACGCCACCGGCGATCATCAGTGGATCCATATTGACCAGGAAAAGGCAGCCCAGTTTTCTCCTTTCAAAACCACCATCGCCCACGGTTTTCTGACGCTCTCACTGGCACCCAAGCTCATGGCCGAACTCTACAAAGTGGAGTCAGTAAAAATGGGCGTCAACTACGGGGCTAACAAAGTGCGCTTCACGGCGCCGGTGCCCGCGGGCCGCAGGGTACGCATGCGCATGACTTTGAAGGAGGTAGAAGACCAGGCTCCTAACGGAGTTCGGGCTACGGCCGAATGCGTTTTCGAACTGGAAGGCTCCGACAAACCTGCCTGTGTGGCGGAACTGATTACATTATTGTTTGAATAGTCGGAAGATTTAATCCTAATTCTGCTGACACCTAATAGACTGATTACTAACAACCTATAAACTTACCTATCTAAAACATGAACCGCTTACAGGATAAAGTAGCCATTATTACCGGCGGAGCCCGTGGCATTGGCAAAGCCACCGCTCAGATTTTCACCAAAGAAGGAGCCAAAGTCATTTTGTGGGATATGCTGGACGCCGGCGAAGAAACCGCCCGGGAACTACGGGATCAGGGCTTTTCTGCCGAATTCATGAGGCTTAGCGTGACAGACATCCCTGCGCTGGAAGCCGCTACTCAGAAAATAATGGAGCAATACGGCCGCATTGATATTCTGATCAATAATGCCGGTATTACCCGCGACCGCTCGCTGCTGAAAATGTCGCACGAGGAGTGGAATCAGGTGATCGATGTAAACCTAACGGGGGTTTTTAACTGCACCAAGGCCGTGGTACCCCACATGGTAGAGAACAAGTACGGCCGGATCGTCTGTACTTCGTCGATCGTCGGTATTACGGGCAACTTCGGCCAAACCAATTACTCCGCCACCAAGGCGGCCATCATCGGGATGGTAAAAACCTGGGCCAAAGAGCTGGGCAAGCACAACATCACGGCCAACGCCGTAGCCCCCGGCTTTATCCTGACCGACATGACGGACATGATCCCGGAAGAAGTACGTAATCAAACGATTGCGGGCATTCCGATGAAGCGCATGGGTATGCCGGAGGATATTGCCAATGCCTACCTCTTTTTAGCCTCCGACGAAGCATCTTACGTCAATGGGCATACGTTAAGTGTAAACGGAGGAGTGGCCTAGTGTGACAAATATCACTGTATCTCAGAAAGCTAGCGTGTAGTTTTGTATCAGAAACTAACTAATAAAGACATGATGAATCTATTTAAGTCGATATTTGGCGGACCTGATACCGCAGCTTTAAAACAAGTAATTACAGACGGCGCTATCGTGGTGGATGTTCGTACCCCCGGGGAGTTTGCCGGTGGCCACCCCAAAGACGCGAAGAATATTCCGCTGGATGCCCTACCCGCCAAGATCAATCAGATCAAAGGATGGAACAAACCCGTAGTGGTATGCTGTGCCTCCGGAATGCGGAGTGCCCGCGCCAAGTCATTGCTGGCCTCCAAGGGGGTAGAGGTACACGATGCCGGCCCCTGGACCACTATCGCCTAGAACAAGAGCGTTTTTGAATATGCCCGTAGCCGATATGATATAATCAGCTACGGGTTTATTTTTTCGTTACCAGTTCACAATTCCTTTTTCCCCCAAGCCTAGCTTACCCATAAACTTGGACGAGAACTTGGAGCGGGACGTCAGGTACCGCACGCTTACTCCCACGTAGGGAGCCATGGGCGGCGAAGTGGAGGCGAGGTTTTCGCGGGCGCTGTTGAAAGTACGAAGCTGTCGGAAGCCCGCCAGCCCGGCCTCGGCCGATACGTTGAACACCGTCAGCAGGTGCAGATTGGCCGAAAGCCCCAGCTTGACGTGCTGGTAGTTTTGCCGCCGGAGTAGTTTCTCTTCCGCGGTCTGTACCTGGAAGCCCCCGCTATAACCATTCACCCCCGCCAGCATATCCATGCTAAACCACTTGGTAGGGTGGTAGTTGACATCCGCCATGAAAGGCAGCAACGCGGTAGCCCGCCATTTTTTACTGATACGTTGGTTAATCCCAAACACAGGTACTACCCGTAGCCTTTGGTTGTAGGTCAGGATGGAGCCGTAGACAATCTGACTGCGCAGGCCGATGATACGCATGCGGGCCGCACCACCCCACAGAAAAGGCTGCGGAGTAAAAAACGTCTCATTCGACTCCGTCATCCCGATGGCCCCCCCGTATACCCACAACTTGTCTTTCACGCTGGCCTGCAGCCGGATGGCCCCCACCGAAATGGTCTTGTAGCCATTGTCCGGAAAATTGGTGCCATTAATTGTGGGCTGAATCTGCGTAAACTGCCCGATCATAACCGTATGCACCGCCCGAAGATCAAATTTTTTCCGAAAGCTAAGCCCCGCCTGTACCTCACTCTGAATCGGAATGATACCCAGCCCGCTGGTACGTGTCATGCCAAAGTTCTGTGTAGTGGCCGAGTTGGAAGGTACCACGTAGTCGGCTCGCAGCGTTACGTTAGGATAGAAAAGCCGACTAAGCCCTAGCTGTTGGGCTTGTAGGGAAGAAACCGTGCCCGCCAGCAGGCAGGCGGTAAGGAGGGCGTATCCACGCCGGGCGCGTCCACGCCGGGAAGTACTATTCATGCGGAAGAAGTTTGCGAGCTTGTAGCCAATAACGACAAAAATAGAGGGCTATTGTCTAAAAACAGCGAATCTGTACCCCTATCGCTCCGGCGACATACCGTCTTACTACTGACAACCAGCAACTTGTTTTTTAGAAATATACCTCAGTCGCCATGGTTACCTTTATCGTACAATTTTTATAATTTAGCCCTTTCGAAATACAGCACCTGTTCGTTTCTTATTCAAAGGTATCCACTCTATGCTCAAACTGCCTTCACTCAAAACCCTTACCTACGGATTGCAACAGGTGATCCAGCGCTTTCCGCTGGTCGTTACGGTAGCAGCCCTGAAAGCAAGTGCCCTCCTTTTTCTGTTTGAGTACCCCCAAACCCACCCTCAGTACGATCTGGTTATCCGCCTGACGCTGCTCACTTTTCTGGCCCTTCCCCTCACGCTGAGCCTCCATCTGGTAGCCGAGCGGCGGCGCTGGAATGCCCTCCTGCTGACGGCAGGCGCTGCCGGTATCCTACTTTTGCTGACCCTGTATTTTTTGACGCTGGCGCCCGACCCCATCCAGCGCGACTACTACCGCTTTGGGATGTTTATGGCCTGTGCCCACCTGCTGGTTTCGTTTGCTCCCTTCGTGGGCTACAACGAACCCAACGGCTTCTGGCAATTTAACAAGCTCATGCTCATGCAGCTTGTTACGGCTACCTTATATGCCGGCACGCTCTACCTGGGGCTGATCATTGCCATCGAGACCGTCAAGTTTCTGTTCGACATCAGCTTTCCTTTCCGAATAGAGGCCGATCTTCTGGTGCTCACGATTGGTTTTTTCCATACGCTTTTTTTTCTGAACGGCTTTCCACTGCACCTCGATATCCTCGAAGGTCAGAGCTCCTACTCGCGCGGGGTCAAGGTATTTACGCAGTACGTACTTCTGCCGCTCGTGGTGGTGTACCTTGGCATTCTGTATCTCTATATCGGTAAAATACTTGTGCAGTGGCAGCTGCCCGAAGGCGGTGTGGCCTACCTCGTTATGGCGTTTTCTGTGGCGGGTATTCTGGCGCTGCTGCTGGTGTACCCTCTGCGCGAGAGCGCCGGCGAGCGCTGGGTCCTGCTTTTCACCCGGCGGTTCTATCTGGCCCTTTTTCCGCTCATTATTCTGCTGTGGGCCGGCATATACCGCCGTATACAAGACTATGGCATTACCGAAAACCGCTACCTCGTAGCTGCACTCGCCGTATGGCTGGCGGGTATTTCTCTGTATTTTTTGTTTAGCCGTAAAGACGACATCCGCTGGATTCCCCTGAGCCTGTGCGTGATCAGCTTCCTCCTGGCCGTTGGTCCGTGGAGTATTTTCAGCGTGTCACGCCGGGCGCAGGCCAGCCGTTTTGAGCAGTTGCTGGCCGAGTACAAGCTATTGAACTCCAACCGGCAACTGAGTGGCGGAGCTACACTGTCTGCCCAGGACTACGACCAGCTGGTTTCGGGCATCCGCTATTTTCGGAGCCGCCGGGAGAGCGATGAATTACGCCCCTATTTCACTACCCTGCCCCAGACCGACGACTCGCAAGCCCTGGCCAATGCCATGGAAAAGCAGCTAAGTAAGGTCGTGCAGGTTACGGCCGAAACTCGCTCCCCAGACGCCAGTCTCAGCTATTCGCTGGCCGGATCTGATCAGGGTATCGAGGTGCCGGTACGGAGCTTTGACTTTTTGTGGACCCTGGATTTTTATGGTGATAGGACCATGGAACGGGGCGATTGGCGCATCGAGTCGTCTGACCAGGGTGCCCGGCTCAGTGTGTTTCGCAACGGTACCCGGCTCGTGACCTGGGAAATCGCCGCCCGGCTATCTGAGCTCGACTCCCGGTACGGCTCTTCTGCCTACGAACTTCCTCCGGCTACCCTTACCTTTGAGCATCCACAGGCACGCCTGGTACTCAGAAGCGCTTCCTGGAACGGGACGAAGTATTCCTATCAGGGTGTTTTTATGAGAAAAGAGTAGGCTTGTTCACTAGCCTGATCATGCGGCCGGAAAGTACTGATAGAAGTATGATTTTTTACTTCTCATCTTTTCTTTCCGGATATGTACTTTTTTCAGCAAATACACTTTATGAAACGCATTTTTCTATCGCTTTTGTCACTAGCTATGCTTTCAAATGCCTCCGCCCAAACCAAAACCTACGCCGAGCAACTCGGCTTCCCGGCAGGCAAGAAGGTAATTATCATGCACGTAGATGACGCAGGAATGTCCTATGACTCCAACCAGGGCACCATCAAGGCCATCCGCGATGGCGTGACTACTTCCGTCAGTGTCATGATGCCCTGTCCCTGGGTGCCGGGCTTTGTGCACTACCTCAAACAAAACCCCGACCTGGACGCCGGCCTGCACCTGACCATGACCTCTGAGTGGAAAGACTACCGCTGGGGGCCGCTGGCCGGCAAGCCTACTGTGAAAG
>CATMVR010000230.1 GCA_950075905.1 uncultured Persicitalea sp.
CGGCCCTCCCGATCAGATTGCTATGGGTTCCTCCTCAGTGTTCATAGGAGGCAAGCCCGCAGCCCGTATGGGCGATACTACCGCCCATGGTGGTAAAATTGTACAGGGTTGTTTGACTGTACTAATCGGTGGCTAATCTAATAGGTGGTATACTATGCAGAAGTTCAGGATATTTACAGGGAGCACTGCCATTTTGGTAGTACTGATGGGTGTCACCTTTTATTGGTTGGGCAAGTCAGCAAGGGAGAATACTACGGATACAACGATCAACCGCAGGAAAGCAGATAAATTTTGTCTGGAAGCCAGCCACCTTGATAGCTTGTATAAAACATACATAGCAGTTTCTCTACGTCAGGATCCGGTGCTGCTGGCTAGTACAAAGGCCAATCTTGATCGTCAACTTACCTTGATGAAGACAGACTTTGCCAGTACAGGTACTCCGCCGGCTCAATTGGCCTTAAAACTAATCAGGAACTATGAATTCAGGCTTTTGCTGGTAGCAGAGTTTCACCGAAAACAGCAACTGCAAGGAACTGAGGTTGCTCGCCTGACCCAACGGATACGGGAGCAGGAAGCGATCAATCAGGAATTGAAAACCAAAAATCAAATGGTAGAACAGGCCCTCCTGAATCTGCCCTAAGGACGAAACAAATAGTACTGTACGATGTCAGCAATCAACCAGGCCGAGCGAAATCGCAGGATCGTTTACTTTGTGAATAGTTATATAGCACTTATTGGCCTCTGCGCCTGGCTTTTCTATTGGCAGTTTGTGGCTACGCCCCGTCTCTATGCCCGACAGACTGGGCTGGCCAATGAAAAAGTGATGGAGCTTGTAGGCTACACTCATGATGCAGATTCATTGGTGGTTCGGATCCAAAAAACCAAACAATTCAAGCCCGAGGCCCTGGTCCCGTTTTACCAATGGATCAATGACCTTCGGGCTGTTTACAAGCAGCCTTTCTATACAACCATTCTGACATCTTATACCGAGGCCATCAATGAAGTAGCCGCTTCTAAGGGAAAAGATACTCTTTTGCCTTCGTTGAAGGCCCAGCTTACTACGCTTCAAAAAAATAATTTCGAGTTGATGCAGCTAAATCAGAGCTTGCTGCAGCAATTGGAAACCCGTAAGCGAGCTGCCACTAAATAATTGCGCTCCGATGCTCACTGATTATTTAACATGGACTATTTGGGCTGTCCCGAAAGAGCCGCGGGCTGTATTTTTATCTCTACCCGCCGGTTTTGAGCCTTGGATTCCTCACTTTCATTAGAGGCGATGGGCTGTTCTCCCCCGTAGCCTTGCCAGTAGAGCTGCGATTCCTTCACACCGTGGTTGATCAGGTACCTTACTACCACCCGGGCCCGGTATTCCGACAGTGTAAGATTGCGTCTCGGGTCGCCGGTATTATCGGTATGTCCCAGCACCTGAGCCGAATAGTCGGTATGAATACGTAGCCAACCAGCCAGAGAATCCAGAACCGAGTAGGCGGCAGGCGGCAAGTTATAATTGCTCTGGCTAAAAATGATAAGCCTGTCTTTGGCAAATTCATACTCCTGCACATTGGGAGGGGATGGTAGTTGGGTAGCTGCGGGAGTATTTTGGATCCTGATCAGATATAAACCTGAGGCAATGGCTAGCGGGATTTTCCTGACTTGATTGCCCACCTGGTACGTAATAGTATATTCTGAGCCGGGAATGACGGCCGCAAAGCCGTTTCCCGGACTGGACATGGTATAGGGTAGGGGTTGAAGGGGGGGGGACATGATCTTGACCTGTGCTTCATCCAGGGGGACGTCTGAGCTGAATGCCACAAAGGCCGGGGCCTTGTCTAGTTCTATGGTATAGGTTTCGGTGGCAGATCCGGCCGTTGAAATTATCAAATTACCATGGTAGGTCTGATAACCCGGGGCACTGGCTACCAATCCTACAATGTCGTCTTCACGAAACTCTACGATGGATTTACGAGAGGAAAGATTTGTGCTGAAACATTCTTTACGGCCGGATTTGGTGTAGTACAGGCATATTTGACCTACCATGGGTTTCCTGTTGCGAAGGTCGTTGAGCACAAAATGCCGGCGGGCTACTTTTCCGCTGGGAGGGGAGCTCGTATTGTCCAGTACAAGGTCCTGCTGCTCAGATTGGAAGTAGGGCCGGTCAACGATTTGTTTATCTACGGGGTAAAGCTCAATTTCGATATAGTAGCTCCCACCCTGGCCATAGACGGGCATCTGAATGGTTCGGTACTCTTTATTTTCAATAATCAGAAAAGCGCTATCGGCGGGTAATTGAATGGAAAAAAGACCGGTACTGCTACACTGGGTCAGTGTTTTCTTGATTCCATTTTTTTTCAGGGAAATAGTGGCCACAATTCCTGCCCGGGTATTTGCTTCCACAATACGGCCTCGTAGCAATAGCTCAACTGCATACGCCTGCCCCAGGGCTGTGCAATAGATCAGGAATATCAGCAGCCAGGCTTTCATTTATTGATCCACACTAATGGAAATATTGCCAAGTAGTATATCAAACCGTTCCTCGTCGACACCATTGACGCGCTTATTGTACCCTTGAAGTTTGATTTTTTGGTTTTTACGGGTAACGTCCACGAAATTTCCGGTTTTGAACGTTTGTACGTAGGAGGCAATGCCGTAGTAATTGCCGTTTCCGTCAGAGCTAAACTCGTCGATGAAGTTGATCTCCGCGTACGTAATATCCACCTTGGAATAACTGAGCCTGCTCAGCCGGTTGAGATAGTCGCTTATACTTCTGGTTGCCTTGTTGTTTGGATTGTTGACCGCAGATACTTCTACTTTGGCATCAGGTACAAACATTTTGACGGCGGCCTGAATATCGTCATCCTTTTCTTCCCGGCTGCGTTTACTATCTACAATTCGATCGAGCAGTTTTTCCAGTTCATACATTTTTTCTTTGGATTTTCCCTGGTAGGTCATTTGTTCGTCTTCTGTGAGCTTTTTTTTGACTGGTGGGGGTGGGGCCTGTGATACGGTCATTGATGTGGCTGGCGCTTCGGCCAACGGCTCGGTGGGTTTTAGAATCGGCTTTGGTATTTCTACTATTTGCTTTTTGACAATTCTGGCCCGCTCAAAATCCGTTTTCATTTGGGATAAATGTTCGGTTGCCTGGGAGGGGTCCAGGAAAAACTGATGAGAGCCATCCCGGGTGATAAGCGCGTACAAATTATCGGTATTCAAAGAAGCCGATTTACCATCGATTGTGGTGTAATTTACAGCACTTTCCAGCCTGTTTTTTACTCGACAGGGTATTACTTCCCGGGGGTTGATTCGAAAAAGAATATCCTGTGCATCCTCCGTTGGCATTGTTTCCTGATAAAAATTTCTGATTATGCCGGCTGACTGTACGACATCCGGCGGAAGCATGTCGGGTGTCAGATAATTTCCGGCTTTGTTGAAAAATATAAGAAACTTGTTGCGCGTAGCGGGGTATCGACCTCCATTTTCAAGAAAGAGCACAATTTTAGATTCGTCGGCAGATTCAACCATCCCTTTGATTGGGTTACCATTCACAAGGTATATGTAGTTATCGGGCGGATTTTGACCATATAGGGCATAGCAGCTCAGAAAGATCAGTAGTTGTAGTAGTTTTTTCATAATATTTTGGTGAAAAACAATAGCCTGATGGTAATTTTATTTCCTGAATTTAAAGCGTAATATTTGGTACTTATTTGCTTTCGTTCCCCGGTCTGAGCTGAAATAAATGTAGTCGTCTACGGACCAGTAGGGAGCAAAATCATTCGATTTGTTGAGCGTATATTGTCTTAGATTCTCACCGTTTATGTCCACCACGTAGATGTCAGAATCTGCCTTGTTTTTCTTTGTAAGCTGGAATATCAGGTTTTTCCCATCCGGGCTCCAATTGGGGGAGGTGGCATAGCCTAGGTTAACGTCGGTAATCTGTCGGGGCGAGTCCCCCTCCGTAGACATGATCCAGATAGTGCCGGTTTCTTTTGATTTACTTTTATCAAGGTCATAGCGTACGTACGCTATGCTCTTACTATCGGGTGAGAATTTAGGAAAACTCCCCTCTCCCAGCATTTTTAACTCTTTGGTTTTTAGGTCTTTGAGCCAAATTTGGTTTTTCTTTACTTCTACTCCGGAGTAAGTATGTTTACCATTGGTAACAGCGTAGGTTTTGGGAGTGGCACCTTTTTCAAATATAATCAGATTGCCATCGGGCGACCAGGCCGGATTATACTCATCCTCGTCGGTGTTGGTTACCTGGGTAATGGCCTTTCCCTTAGAGGCATCGATGTAGTAGATATCAAAGTTGGTTTTGTCAAAATACTGAAAGACTATCCGGTCATTGGCACTACAATAGTTAGGGGCCAAGATCAGGTTTTTTCCAGCGGTTTTTTGTGTTACAGCCTTCGTGAGTACTTTTTCTTTCATGTACACATTATACACTCCGTCTTCATCCCGGGAAATGTATACAAGATTTTCGCCCAAGTCGCCACCATTTGGGTATAGGCAGGGCTTGTCAGAGTCACTGATCAGGGACAAAGTTTCGAAGTTTTCTCCCTCCGAAGTCATCTGATAAGTTTTACTGGAGCAGCCAAGTAAAACAAGGCTTACAACGAGAGGTATGAGGTTATATTTCATGGAAAAAAGAGGTATAATAGAAAAATATTTAGTTTATAATAATTTTACTTCCAGACTTTTGAGGACAATACTTTCGTTGATTTGATTGGCTTTGAAATAAAATCCTATGCCCCAGGTTTTGTAGGTCTTGTCGAGGCTTATTCTTGGGTACTTATCAAATTTTACGGCTTGGTTGTTGGATTTGATATAGCTTAATTCCTGTCCGTTGACACTATAAGACCAGCCATTCGCTTCCTTTCGGAAATTGATTTTAATTTCCTTCCCGTTGAGTGAAAGGTTTTGAGGCCGAATGCCCGCCATGTACTTCTGGACGATCCCTTCTTTGACACTGTTTATTTCGTATGTTTGCTTAGTCAGATTGATTTTAAGGTACGAGTAGTTGTTTTCATCCTGAAATTCCCATACGATACCTAGCTCGCCTACGGGTTTTGCAACAGAAATATCAATAATGGTTTCTATTTCGAATGGTTTCTTGTAAAAATCGTAACTGATCGGCAGACTTAGCAGGCCAGTTGCTCCTTCTTTCTTTTCGTTTCGGATCCGATAGCTACGGGAGGTCACATCGTGCGTTACTGCGAAATAGCTTTTATTAAAAAATTTCCATTTCGATTCACTCGGTTCACAGGTGAAGTCCTGTAAATACGCTTCGTACAGCTCGCCCGTTTCGGTTCCAAGCGTGGTTTTTTCATCGGGGCAGTTATTCTTCAGCTCCCGGGTGGATTTTAGTTTTCCGTTGGGATAAAAGAGTTGTTGTTTAGCTTCTTCATAACCCGTAGAAGTGTTGTATCCTCCGTCAATCTGCCCAATTCGTTGATTTTCGGCATTGAAGATTCTTTCTTGGAATCGTTTGCGGTGCCGCGACAAGTCGTATTCTGTAAACGCAATCATTAGGTCATTCGCTGAATATTTGGTTTCCTTTTCCAGTCGTCCTTTGGTGTAGTTTTTAACCGTATATGCTCCGTTTTCTTCATAAAATATACACTCTCCATCATAGTCGATGTTCTTATCTTCGTCGGTAGCAACATACCTCCGATACTGTCCAAAAAATCTTGGTTTGCCCGTCCCGACGTAGAAATCAGAGACTTTTCCAATAGGTTGCTCAGTTTCCGGGTCTAGTTGTACTTTTCTCAAATAGTAAGCTTGGCTATCCTTACCCACTCTTCTTTTCTGGCGATCGAAGTAGAGCGTTTTGGATCCCTTGGCCTCCTGGGCGTCTAACACCGGTGGCGCCACATAGGCTAAGTTCAGAGAATCGGGGGGCAACGTTGTTTTTGTGGGTTCCTGACGTGGTTTTGCAGCTACGATTTCGGTTTTTGGGGGTACTGGCTTCGGCTTGTTTTTAGTGTCCTTTGCTACTTTCTCGGTTTCCACCCGGACTTTGGACTTTCTTTTGTCAGACTCATTCACTTCCAATTTGGTCTTTATCTCTTTTTCCTCGCTTTTTACTGGCGTCTCGGGAGATTTCCCGGGTGCAGCCGCCAGGGGCTCCTCAAGGATAAAGGTTTTTTCGGGTTCAAAAAAAGGCAAAGTGTTGACTCGCTGGGGCTTGCTCGCGGCAGATACTAACTTAACTGCGTCACTTTGCCCAAGTGCCAACTGTCCTGTAAGTATCAGAATAAATGTAATGAAGGAGGTTATGGATCTCATTGGCGTAGAATTTTACGGGTGATCCGATCCGATCCATCCTGAATTTCCAGGAAGTATACCCCAACCGGTAAATGCTGCAATGAATAGCTTCCCTCTTTTTCTTTCTGTTCTCTTTGGAGAATGGTACGTCCTGATCCATCCAAAAGTCTAATGACGACCGGGCTTGGGGAGGAATGTGTCCGTTCTACAAGCAGCAGGTCGGCTGTGGGATTGGGAAAAATGCGCCAGGAGTCCCCGATAGGTGAGGCTACTGCCGTAACCTGGTCTACGATGTAGGCAAACGAAAATTTTGGTCCGCATCCATTGCGGTTGGCTCGCACTACATAGCTGCCGGGTTCAGCTCCAAGCAGGAGGCGGGCAGTTGCGGAGGCAATGGGCTGATAGCCCGAAGTATCAGCAAGGGAGTTGGCCCTGCCAGTTCGGAAGAACCACTGGTACTGACCATCGGTGCTTTCAGTAGCCTGTAAGGTGTTGAAATCGAGAACGATGATACTACTTCGGGCGGGTTTTAGGTTGATTTTGGTGGGCGATGAAGTGGCCCGGCAGCCATCTTTGCTTATCGCAAGGGTAAAATTCGCTTCGGTGCCCAGAACCAGCGAGTTTCCGGTGTAGTTCACTTGCTTGCCCGTAGTCAGACTGTTACCGGCTGATCCCTGGCCTTGTTTTACCAGAGAGGTGTCCTGGGTCCATCGGTATTGGTAGAGTGAGGCAAAACGGGGCTCTGAGGGTTGGGCACTGAGCGTCAGGGGGCGGTCGTCGCACTGAGCCGGCAGGGTAGCGGGAGTAATACCCACCGAAAAAGTAGCCAATGCCTCGGTGCTAATGCGCTGGGGGGAGGTAGCCAGGCAAATGTTGTTGAAGTTGGCAGTAGCATAGTAAACTCCGGTTTGGGTAGGCGTGTACGTGGGGCCGGTGTTGATGCCGGGGGCGTCGGTGCCATTGTCACGCAGCCATTTAATTGTTGCTGTACTGAGGTTGGCCGTGGCTTTCAACTCCATGGGTATGCCGTTGGTGCCACTGCATAGCAGGATGGGGTTGGAGTTGTTAGGAGGCGTTACGTTTACTTTTAGCTCTTCCTCGCGGGGGGATACACTGGCTGTGGCCGTGCAGGCGCCCCGGCTCATAGTAACCTGATACGTACCTCCATTGGACACGATGTATTCGGACGGGTTGGATCCTGCCCGCCCACCTCCGCTCCACTGGTAGGCTATACCAGCACTGCTGTCCGTGAGGGCAGCGATCGTAAGCCCCGTTGCCTTGTTACAGATAATGGCCGGGTTTGGTGTGAGACGTGGATTGCGAATGGCCGGGTCGGCCCTTACCTGGATTTTCTGCGGGGTGGCAGTCCGGGCCTGACAGCCGCTGCCTTTCAGCGTCATG
>CATMVR010000231.1 GCA_950075905.1 uncultured Persicitalea sp.
TCCTGCCCGTTGATGGCCCGGATCGAGGGGTTGTAGGTCCACCAGCCGCCATCAAACTGCCCGGTTTTGAATACCTCCGTTACACGGTTTACTTCTTTTGGGTTGGCTGGGTCCGAAATATCAAGCGCTACCAGATCCGTGTAGCTGTCGGCGTAGAGAATATTGCCCCGCACGGCCATATCGCCATTGCCGGGAATGTTGACAAAGGCCACAAAGCGGGGATTGGACGGGTTGCTGTTGTCGATGATATGTAGTCCTTCCTTTATTTCGTTGATAAAAAGGTACTTATCCCGTACGTAAATTTTACCGGGATGCTCCAAAGCGCGAGGTGCTTCGGTCTTTAACTCCTTGCGGATTTCCAGCAGGGAAATGGTGACGGGCGTAAACTGCTTGCGTACGCGGGTTTCGGTGCAATTGTCGTTGCACGACCAAAGGCTCAGGCTCAGCAGGGCGATGAATAGGGAAAGTACTGGTTTTTTCATGGTAGTAAAGGATTAGGCTCAAATACAGCGTTTCGGTAACTTCTATACAAAAGACCCGGCTCATCGCCAAAGGGTTGGAAAGGTACCAAACAAAATCGTCCGGAAGCAATGCTCCCGGACGATAACGCACCCCGAAAACGTCAGTACCTTACTGACGCTTGTACTCATACGTGGAGCCATCGGCCACCACGGCTCCCTGATCGGCCCGCTGGTAAAGGAACAAACGCCCCTCCCTCAGTTCGTAGGCCTGATAGGTTGTGTCTTTTTTGTAAAAAATAGCCTCTTTGAAGGCCAGCCCGGTGTTGTTTTTGCCGGTATACATTTTGCCGATTTCGACTTCTTTACTATCACGGGTAATGGTGTAGTCGCCGTTGGCGCTATACGTCAGCGTTTCGGTGTAGGGAAGCTTATCGCCCTGCACCCGCATCTGCGTGAGGCCGTAGGTAATGGCGTCGAGTTTCCAGGCACCAACCACCTGGGTGTCAACCCCGTTGATACTTTCTGTTTTTTCGCAGCTGCTCAAAAGAGCGCCACCAAAGAGCACAATAGCCCAAACCAGGCCCATACCCAGCATTTTTTTCGTTTTTTTCATAGATAAAAAATAATTGTGAATGAGTGAGGGGTCCGCCCCCGCGGTGAGAGAATGAGAGAATGGTGTTGAGCTATAAATGAACTACTGTGAAATTTATTCACTCAATCACTCATTCTCTCATTCATCATTGACTTAGGGGTTCATGATGCGTCCCATGAACAGGACTGTATTGGATGTTTTTTCACTAATTAGCAGTACAAATGGATGGTCACAGATATAAGGATCAGGACCTACCGAGGTTACGCCCACTCCTACGGTGGTAACGGCGGCGGCTTCGGTACCTTTTTCATCTATGCCCAGATACGTATTCTGCTTTACTAAACTTACGTACAGGGGTTCGTTGGGGTTTATCTTGTCGAGCTGGGCATCATCGGTGAAGGCCCGCGTCATGCCCATGGCTTTCAGCACATCATTGAGCTTTATTTCGTAATCCAGCGTAAAGCGCGGCAGGCCTACAGTTACCTGTGCTTCCTTCATGGTACTTTGCAGATCGTTCCAGTTTTGGGCGGTAAATCCCTGGATCAGCTCGTTCACACCCGTTTCCTGGGCCGGAATCAGTAGTGTCAGGTTATACTGACCGTTGGCATAGGGAAGCTGCACGGCGGCATAGTTGTCCTTGATGGCTGACTTGAATTTCTCCTTAATCCGCATCATCTTCACCGTTTTGGTCTGTCCGTTGGCCAAATAAAACGGAGCATCCGATGTTTTTTCGGGGTCGAACTGATACTTCCAGTCGCCTTTGAAATACAGGGCATTCAGCAGAAAAAGTACGTCCTGCTCCTGAATCTGGTCAATTACTTTCTTGATCTTGCCGTTGGTCTGTTCGCTGGCCCAGGTGTTGATTTTGTCTTTGGCCGTCGGGCTGGTAAAGTCCAGTCCTTCTACCCTGGCATCGAACGACTGACGCAATACGTTCAGAAAATTGTCCTGCACCTGAAAAGTGTTGCGGTACCACACCGAATTGGCCAGTCCCAGCTCTACCTTTGGATCGGCCTCCGGCAGGCCGTTCAGCAGTGCCTGATAGGCTTCGTTCAGGTCGGCCTGCGAAATCCCTTCTGCTTTCAGAGCTTCTTTGATCTGGGTGGCGGTTTCGCCCTCAGCGCCATTCAGCAGCATGCCCAGGGCCATATGCACGCTTAGGGGCGACACGAATACGTTCTCCTGAGCTGGCTGAGTAGCCTGAATCTTATTGAAAAAACTGAATGCGAAATCAGTGGTGCGGTCAGCAATCTGTGATGAAACCTCAACAGGATTTGTTGTAGGACTCACATTGTCATCGGTACATCGCCATAGGAACAGGCTGAACACAACCGCCCCGGCGAAAGCTATTACTTTATTCATGGCAAATAGTATTTTTTTAGTTTTACATTACTATAAACGACAAAAACTTCATGCCTTTTATACGTATATAGATTCACTGTCGGGCTAAAGCGTTGGAATGCCGCCTTACTTTTTCTAAAAAACATACCGAACTCCCCAGGCTACGCCGTAAAGTTGCGGGCGAGATTCAAGGCTACTGCCACTACGCAGGCTCGACGAGAGGGCCTTCTGATACGAGCCCGTCAGGTTGGCACTCCAATGATCCGACAGGCGGTAGTTGAGGCGTACGCCCGTAGCGGCCGACCAGCTCAGTGAGCGATATATGCCGTCGTTGGCCGTATTGATAAAGCTGCTTCCCGCGCCAGACTCAATTTCATTTTGCAGAAATACGTTGGCTACCGTGCCCCCCAGGATGGTATAGTTTACCTTTCCGTCTGGATTGAGCACGTACCCCGCCTGCACGGGTACTTGCACAAAGCGATAGTTGTTACCTGTTTTCTGGTCCAGGTCGATGTATACTGCGGCCGTATTCATATCCTGCGACAGGCTCGGGCTGAACGCATACTCCCGGTTGGCGGAAGCCCCAGCCCCGGCAAGCAGAGCACCTTCCAGCACGTTGGCGCTGCGATTGGTGCTGGCATCCAGTACATAGCCATCGCTTTCAAAGGTAGAATTTCCCTGCAGATAGCTCAGGCCGGTTTCAACGGTCCAGTGTTTGGATAGCTTCATACCCGTTTGCATCTGCACCGCGTACGACAGCCCCGCCTTGCTCGAATTGGACAGCGACTGGCGACTCGCTTTCGCCATGCTAAACGCCGCCGGGGGCGAAGTCACACTCACGCCGGGGTTGAACGAGGCGGGCATCACACCCACTCCCGCCCAGTATTCGCGGTTTTGGGTGGGGGGAGTAATTTCTGCTTCCGGAAACTCCTTCTTGTAGAAAACAAAGCGCTTCTGCACGTATACATCTACCTCCGATACTCCTACTGGCGATAGCAGCGCGATAGATTCGCGGAGCGTCGGGCCCAGGTTGCCGTCTTCTGTGCCAATGCCGCTGCTGTTGGCGCGGTTAGGCTCGGTGGCGCTCTTTTGCGCAGGTTCCCGCAGGGCAAGGGCAGACGGCTGGGCCGTTTCTAACGAATTTCTCTCGGTTGCTGCCGCGGGAACTTCACCGACCGACGGTACATTTGCCGCAGAGTGGCTGGCCAGCTGTGACTCGCCTCCGCTGCTGGCGGAGCTACCTTCCATAGGCGCTCTGCCGCTGCGGGTACCGGTAACCCTTGACTGCGCCGGATCTGCCTTTGCCTCGGCTCTGGCCAGTGGTTCCTGGTCAGCTGTAGCCGGTTGGCCCGCTTCCGGTAGCGTTGTTTCTTCGGCGCTATCGGTTGGCAGGCTGCGTGTCGCTACCTGCGGGGCGTTTTCGCTGCGCTCCCGGGTAAGCTGCAAAATGGGCCAGCTAACCAGCAGCAACGCCACGGCGGCAGCCGCAGCATAGGCAACTTTCGGGTTTTTCCACCACACCAGTGGTATGATGGGAGCCGCACCGTCTTTGTCGAGACGCTTTTCGATAGCATCCCACACGGTGGGGGGAGGAGTTTCGGAGGCAGACTCGAACATCCGCTCCCACTCTTCCTCAAATTTGTGTTTTTCTGACTGATTCATTGTCGAATCTTTGTTCTTTGTTCAATTTTTGTTGTAGCAACGTCCTCGCCCGCGAGTACTGCGACTTTGACGTTCCTTCCGAGATTCCCATCAGTTCGGCAATCTCATTATGTTGGTAGCCTTCAATGGCGTATAGGTTAAAAACTGTCTGACACCCCGTGGGCAATTCCTGGATAAAACCCAAAAGCTGCTGCATCTGAAAACCCGAAAGGGTAAACTCAGAATCAGCAACGTGATTGTCGTAGCTATGCACATCGTCGAGCTCCATTGTATTCTTCTGCTTGCGAATGTGTTTGAGGGCGGTATTCACCACAATGGACTTGATCCAGTACTGCAGCGGCGAATCCCCCCGGTAGGAGTCTATATTTTCGTAAATCTTTACGAAAGCATCCTGCAATACGTCCTCTGCATCGGCCCGGTTTTTCAGGTAGCGCAGGCAGATAGCAAACATCCTCCCCGCAAAAGCATCATACAGACGCTTTTGGGCGGTACGTTCGCGCCGGCGACAGCCGTTGACCAGATCCTGTTCATTTTCGATCATCCGAAGGTAGGGGTGCTTCGTAAGCTTGAAGTTTTGTTGTATTATGAATTGAACACACGTTTTATTCTTCCCAGCTGATAGTAAGATGCTTTGGGGAAAGGAATGGTTGGAAAGAACAACAAAATTTTTGCACAATCGGGTACCGGCCCTTTTCTTTTTTCTAAGGCGAGGTTGTTTTTGCGTATACGCTCTTTCCGTATCTTGTGCCTAACAAAGTTAGTAAATTGAAGGCTACTATGATAAAATGTATGTTTTTGTTCTTCGTACCCCTGGTCGTTTTTTCGCAGACAAGTTCTTCGGAAGAGTTTTCGCTTAAAACTCCAACCGGCACCATCCTGGGTACCCTGACAACTCCCGCCGATGCCGGTACTGATACGCCCCTGGTACTGCTCATCGCCGGCTCCGGCCCCACCGACCGCAATGGAAACGGGCCTGGTTTCAGATCGGATGCCTACCAAAAACTGGCCGAAGCCCTGTCTCAACGGGGTGTAGCTATGCTCCGCTACGATAAGCGAGGCGTGGCAGGTAGTAAGTCGGCCGCTGTCCGGGAGGAGGACCTTACGTTTGATACCTTCATTCAGGACGCCGTGGGCTGGGTAGATACCCTGCGCAAAACCAGACGCTTCGGAAAAATTACCGTTGCGGGCCACAGTGAGGGCTCTCTTATTGGCATGGTGGCCGCCCGCCGGGCTCATGCCGACCGCTATGTCTCCATAGCCGGTGCCGGACGCAACATCAATGAGGTGCTGAAAACTCAATTGGCTACCCTGCCCGACTCCATGCGCATGGAAGCCTACCGGGGGTTAGATTCGCTCCGGGAAGGCAAACGCGTGCAAAAGCCTAACCCACTATTGTACAGCATTTTCCGCCCCAGTGTACAACCTTTCGTAATCTCATGGATGCAGTATGATCCCGCTGAGGAAATCATAAAACTGGACATGCCGGTAGCTATCGTGCAGGGCGGACACGATATTCAGGTAGCAATGAGCGAGGCCGAACGGCTTCGGGAAGCCCGCCCGTCGGCAAAATGGATTGTTTTTGACGCCATGAATCACCTGCTCAAAGATGCTCCCGCCGAACGCAACGCCAATCTGGCTACGTACAATCAGCCCGATTTTCCCCTGACAATAGGGTTGGTGGAGGCTATTGCGGATTTTATTAAGGAGTAAAGAGTAACATTGCTGGCACGCCTTTTTTGTGAGTACACGCTACGTCGTCATCGTATAGCCCAAAATGCCTACCTCGCAATCGATACCCTACAAAAAATGGATTCTATGGACCCTCGGTCTGGGAATCGGGCTGGGGCTGATTGTGCTGCTGGCCGCCTGGGGCCTGCCAATTTATTTCAGAAACGAACTGGACAACGCTCTTAAAAAGGCGGTTGTCAACGCTTCTGACAGCCTATATCGCATCAATTATGAATCCATCTACCTGAATATTCCGCTGGGCAACGCAGAGGTGAGCAATGTAAAACTCACTTCTGACAGCACCGTATATCAGCAGTTGGTTGCCGTCAAAAAGGCTCCCAATAATTTGATTGAGTTAGAGGCCGACAAGGTGAGCCTTTCGGGGGTTTCGTTACTACGACTTCTTATTTTTAAAGAGTTGGCCATAAATACGATTCTGATTGACAAACCCGTAGCCCATATTGCGCACAATTCCAGGCCCTACAATAAGGGTGGACCAACCAAATCTCCGTACGAACTGATCAATAAGGTTCTCAAATCAATTAGAATTGATAAAATCAGTCTGAACAACGTTAACTTTACCTACATCAATTACAGCGATAGTTTGCAGCAACCCCAAAAAAGTTCGCTTAAAAAACTGTATCTGGATGTGTCAGATTTTCTGCTGGATGAAAATTCAGACAAAGATTCAAGCCGTATCCTGTACTCCCAGAATATCGCCCTGAGGGCCGAGGGACTGGAATTGCCCTCCGGGAACTCATTGTATATTTTTCGGATGGCAGAGCTCCGGTTTTCCACTCGGGATAGCACATTACAGGTCAAGAATGTCCATTACCAGCCCCTGCTACCCAAACTGGAATTCAGCAAAAAACTGGGATGGGCCGCCGACCGGCTCGACCTGGAATTCAATGATATAAAAGCTACTCAGGTAGATACCAAGCGGTTTTTGGTAGATCGTCAGCTTTTTGCTCAAAACCTGTACATCGATGCCGGGCTGATGGATATTTTTAAAGACAAGCGCTACCGGGTCATTACCAAAGACAAAATGGGCGAATACCCGCATCAGTTGCTGTTAAAATCCAAATTCAGGATCGGCTTCGACAAAGTGCACCTCAAAAGTACCCGGGTGAAGTACGGCGAGATGAACGACAAAACCAACCGAAGTGGTGCTGTCTTCTTTGATGGTACCCATGGTACGATTACAAACCTTACAAATGATCCTGAATGGATCAGGAAGAACCCGAACTGCCGGGTAGATGTGCAGACGCGGTTTATGAATCAGGGAGCGCTGCACGCCTACTTTGATTTTGACCTGGCCGCCAAAAATGGGGCGTTTCGCTGTGGGGGAACCATGAAAAACTTTGAAATGCCCCGCCTAAACGATGTGACCGAGGCGTTAGCTAAGGCTTCGGTTACCTCCGGCAAGGTAAGTATGCTGGACTTTGACATCCAGGCTACCAACACACGGGCCGTAATCAACACCAGCCTCCACTACGATGATCTCAAAGTGGATGTATTGAAAGTTGACAAAAAAACCGGGGAACTGAAACGTCGCTGGTTTTTGTCTCAGGTGGCCAATAATGTGGTACTAAATGAAAACAACCCGCGCGGCAACCGCCCCGCCCGGATAGGCAAGGCGGTCATCGAACGCGAAAACGATGAGTCATTCTTTAATCTGATCTGGCATAGCCTGTTTGTTTCTATCAAGCATATCACCATCGGTCGGGGCGACTGAAGGTACCTCAGAACCAGCGACTCACATTCACTGAAATCAGGTAATCGGCAAAGGCGGCATCGCCGTGCTTCCGTCCGGTGGGATCCTGCAAATCTGAATAACTTTTCGTACGGTTACG
>CATMVR010000232.1 GCA_950075905.1 uncultured Persicitalea sp.
AGGCTACGTTGCCGCTCACAAAAAAGCTACCATCGGGCGCAATCTTTGGGCCGAAAGAATACTCGTGGTAGTGACCGGAAACGGGCCAGGAGTACACGGTTTCGTAGATCTCGGCCCTGCCGTCTCCATCCTTGTCTACCAGCTTGGTCAGCTCGCCGCGCTGGGCGCAGTACAGGGCACCGTCTTTCCAGGCCAGGCCCAGAATTTCGTGCAGCCCAGAAGCAAACTTGCGGAAATAGGGCGTGCGGCTCGTGGGGTTTTCCATGATCCAGACTTCACCCCGACGGGTCGACATCCCAATGGAGCCATTGGGCAGCGTGGTAAGGCCCCCAATTTCCAGAATCATCCCTTCCGGTATAGGCGGCGTCAGTATTTTGTAATAATCCTCCTCTTTCGGCGACTCCTGGGCCATAAGCCCGGCTCCCGTAGCCAGAAGAGCAAATAGTATTGAGATGTATTTTTTCATAGGTATTAGTAAGAGTATCTATTGGAATTAAAAGAGTATGGAATACTTTAACTCGCCCTGGTTTACCGGCATCAGAAGCTCCTGCTGCGTACCTACTTTGCGGAGGGTGGGCGAAGTTGCGCCAGAGGGTAGCTGAATGTAGTAGCTCTTTCCGTCTACGGCGTACAGACCATCCGACACCTTCTCGATGGATTTGCCCTCGGCCAGGCGGGCCATCAGTCCATTGACGGGTTTTTCCAGTTTTACTACCCGTTCAAAAAGTTTGTTATCGGTCACTGTCACCTTATCGCTTACAGTGGTTCCGAAAGCCTCGTATTTAAAGGTAGGCACATCGTTAGCGTCCAGCACGTAGCCTTTGGGACGGTAGCCGCTGCCGGTAGTGTCGGAAGGCCAGGGAGACTGCCCCGATACTTTGGCCAGCAGCATCGCATCGCCCAGCAGGGTTACGCTGCCGCGGGGGCGCGAGGAGCCGTCGCCGCGGTCGTTCCACATAGGCGTAGCGTCGAGAAACTCGCCCCGCCATACCTGAAACACTGCGCCTTTATCCAGGTCGTAGGAGTAGTGCAGGTTGGAGGGGCTCCCCACCGACACCGTATGCACTACCCGTTGCCGCTTGCCAGCGGGCCGGATATCCATGAAGCTGCGCAGCACGGTATTGCTGGAAGCCTCCACCAGAATCGGATCGGGAGGACTTCCCCCCAGCGTGGAGCCCAGGCTATGGTAGGATACCTCCCGGAAGCCCGGGCCCGCTACCCAAAGCCCCAGCACGGGCCGCAGCCAGCCATCGCGCTTGTTGACGTACAGTTCTACCTTGTGGTCGCCCGCGCTCAGCTTGACGATACCCTCGCGGAAATCATTAGTAGTTTTCCACTCATTGGGCAGCACCATCTTGCCATCCACTTTCAGGTAGCTATTGCCGGAAGCCTGCAGCTTAAAGGTATAGTCGCCGGCGGTAGGAGCTTTGTACGTACCCGTGTAGGTCAGTACGTAATTGTTGGGTTCTTTGAGTACATCCCAGGTCAGGGCCTCGGCCGAGCCGGTTTCGGCGGCTTTCAGCGTAGCGGGGTCCAGGTCCTGTGAGTAACTGCCGTAGTAGGTTTTGTATTTCAGGTCTGATAGCGCACCGGGCTTTTTATCAAAATTATTGATCACGATATTCCGGAAAGCCAGCGAACCGTGGTCACCCTGAAAGCGCAGGGGCCCCATGGCTACGTCCTGTGCCGTCAATGCACCGCGGGTAGGGCCGCTTACCTCCACATTTTCGTGTACGGTAATACCGTTTACCTCTACTTTCAAAAATACTGCGTTGGCAATTTTCTTGCCCGATGCGTCGAAGCGGGGGGCCTGAAAGGAAATCTTCATATGCTGCCACAGGCCGGGAGCTTTGGCTACATTGAGGCGGGGCGCATAGCCTTCGTAGCCCTTTTGGCCTTCGGGCATGGCGTCGTTCCAGCGCTCGTAGATACCGCCCAGGTCGTTGTACTTGGCAGTGCTTTTGCCCCAGCTGTCAAAGAGCTGCACCTCGTAGTTCCCTTGCAGGTAAATACCCGAATTGGAGCCCTTAGTCATCATGAAATCCAGCTCAATATCCAGATCGCCGTGTTTGAAATTAGTCAGCAGCTCATAGTCATTTCCGTAGGTGCCTTGCTTGTGAATACAGGCCAGCACCCCTTTGCCGGGCGTAGTGTTCAGGACATTCACCTGCGAGATATCCACCGAGGCATCCCCCACAATTTTCCAGTTACCGGCTTTGTTGGTGAATGCCGACAGGTCGTTGAGCGGAAGAGGCGTCTGGGCGGACGCCGTAGCTCCGAACAGTACGACAATTCCCAACGCAATGCTTTGCGTCAGGCTACGTCTAAGTTTTAGCATATACAGTTTAAACATTGAGAAATAATTTGTTTTTTAGACCCTAAATTTACGATTTATCATCGGCTTATACGCATTTGAACCGGTTAGAATTCAGGTTGCATTCGCTTTACATTTAGAAATCAATTCATTAACCTTGCCTAATTCTTAAAATTTTTAACGAACTCCATGAAGAAATTATTTATTCTCGCGGCTTGCCTTTTTGTTTCCTACTCTGTTCAGGCCCAGTTGCAACCCAAAAAAATGACCCCGGAGTCTAGTGAAATCTGGGACCCGGTACCCAGAAAGGTTACTCCTGGTCCGGCCAATGCCTCGGTCTCCGGATTCACCGCTCCCTCAGATGCCATTGTGCTGTTTGACGGCAGCAATCTGAATGAGTGGATGGCTTCCAATGGTGGCGACGCCCCCTGGATGGTCAGTGACGGAGCCATGACGGTTGCTCCCCGCAAAGGAGGGATTCAAACCAAAAGAGAGTTTGGCGATTATCAGCTACACATTGAGTGGCGCACTCCGGCAGAAGTAAAGGGCAACGGACAGGGACGAGGCAACAGTGGTGTCTTTATGCAGGGTATCTACGAGCTGCAGGTACTCGACAGCTACGAAAACCCCACCTACTCCAACGGGCAGGCCGGCTCGATCTACAAGCAGTCTATGCCTCTGGTCAATGTATCTAAAAAGCCCGGAGAGTGGCAGGTCTACGACGTGATTTACACGGCACCCCGCTTCAATAAGGATGGTCTGATGCTGATTCCACCGTACATTACGGTACTGCACAATGGGGTACTGATCCAGAACCACACGCAGATTCAGGGTACTACGGCCTTTGTGGGCCGGCCGGTAGTGAAGCCCCACGGACGGGGGCCCATCATGCTACAAGACCACGGCAATCCCACCAGCTTCCGCAATATCTGGATCCGGGAATTGTAGTAGGCGGTCGGCAGTCGGCTTTCGGCTTTCGGCAATTTCTGGAATGGAAATAATATAAATTTTAGCCGGGTGGGAATGTCCACCCGGCTTTTTTCGTTAGCGAGAAAAACGGGAGAAACAATATTCCACTATATAGAAGTTACTTTCACAAAGAACTGAAAGCCGATGGCCGACTGCCGAAAGCCGATAGCCCTAAAATAATCTATGCAGGACATTGAACCCTTTTACAACTGGGAAAAACATTACGTGGCCAACCGGGATAAGAAATCTCCCTTCTATGGCCGCGAACATAACCTCAATTACTACGAGAACGATATATACGGCTACTATATCCACCCGCTCTGGGATGAAATAGGCTCCGAAACGCTGTATGTGAAAGTGCTGTTCGCAGACTATAATAAGAACTACGTGGTCATCGAGCTGTTTGGCGAGTGGAACGACACGCTCCACAACGACATCATGTATTTCAAGCGCAACGTGGTGGATGAGTTTGTGGCCGTGGGCATTACTCAGTTTATTCTGATTGGTGAAAACGTGCTGGATTTTCACGGGTCTGACGACGAATACTATGCTGAGTGGTTTGAGGATATTGAAGATGGCTGGATTGCCGCCGTCAGTTTCCGTGAGCACGTGGAGCGGGAGTGGCAGCGCTTCCGGCTCGACTACTACCTCAATTTTGGCGGCACGCTCCACCTCGACAACTGGCGCACCATGCAGCCACAGCCTTTTTACGAGCTGGTCAAGAGCCTGATGATCCGGCGCCTGACGTAAAAAAAGGAGGCCTTTCGGCCTCCTGTCATCCCCTCATGTCCTACCCTACTTTCTTTACGAGCCCGATTCTTTGAGCTGTTCGTCAATAGCGGCAAGCAGTTTCTTTATTTCTTCTTCGGCGGTCACCCATTGCTCATCAGTCATGGGTTTCTGCAAATCCATCATATTGGCTCTTACGTTGTCTCGCTCCCTAACCAGTTCACGGCGCTTGCTTACCCATTTTGGCTGATTAGCCTGATTGGGATCGGTGAGCTTTTGGTCCAGCTCGCTAATGCGGTCGTTCAGCTTGCCGAGGCGTTGCTGCAGGGCTTCAAGATATTCTTTTCTTGCTTCGGAAAGTTCTTTTACCGATTCTGAGAGATCTTCCCTTACTTCTGACAAATCCGTCACGCCTTCGGCGTTCTGGATTCGGTCGTAGGCCTGATCTGCCTCGTTCATGGCTTCCTGCTGCTCCTGCGCCAGCTGTTCCTTCTCGTTTTCTTCTGCTGAATTACAGCCTGTCACGAGCCATCCGGTGGTGACCAGGGCGTATATGAATGTTACTATTGCTACTTTGCGCATGTCTTTTGGGGTTTTGGTTTTGTAAAGAGTAAAGCTAAAAAGTAGTGCCATCTGCTCAGGTCAATTCAACAGAACGGGGCTGTGTAGATTTTTCCTCAAAACCGGCAGTGGAAAAGACAACCAACTGATTTGCAAGCCTCCGGTCTTTTTCCTACATTTCGGAAGAAATTACCCTCAATTCCTCATCTCTCACTTACCAAACTGACCATGGACAACAAGTCGATTCCAGCCGCCGACGACGCAGCAAAGCCCGAAAACACTGAAACCAGCAACCTGCGGGATGGAGCTGCTCAGAAAGTAAACGAGGTCAAAGCCACTGTAGAATCCCTGTCGGCCAAAGCCTCCCAGGAAATCAGTGAATTGAAAGAAGAGGCCGCCGAAAAAATTGCCGAAGCCAGGAGCAAAGTCGAGGACCTGTCGGCTAAGGCCTCTCAGGAACTGGGCGAATTGAAAGAAGAAGCCGCCGAGAAGGTAGCCGATGCCAAGGCAATGGCTCAGGCCATGGCCAGCAAAGCCGCCGAAGAGATAGATGACCTGAAAGAGGACGCCGCCGAAAAGGTAGCCGAGGTAAAGGCAAAAGCCGCCGAAATAAGCGCCAAAGCGGCGGCGGAGATTGAAGAACTGAAAGAAGAAGCAGCCGAAAAAATTGCCGAAGCCAAAGTAAAAGCCTCAGAGATTGCGGCCAAAGCTTCCGAAGAGCTCAGTGAGCTGCGGGAGGATGCCGAAGAAGCCGTTGAGGAGGTATCCAAAAAGGCAAAAGGCTTCTGGGCCCGGCTCTTTGGCCGGTAGGCGCTTCCGTGCTTCTTGTAAAATTCGATGATTTGCTTGTAGTAGAGAGAAAAAGATACGTTCTTTTCTCTCTACTATTTTTTTGGACTTACATAAACGCAATAACTATGGCAGAAGGGTATGTACAAAGCAGTACCAACGAGGGTGTAGCCACGGTAGAGTTTTTTCATCCCTCGGGCAATGCCCTCCCCTCCGAACTCCTGGACCAGCTGGCGCACACCATCCGTACCCTCGGGCAGACGCCCGCCGTGCGCGTCATCGTGCTCCGGTCGGGGGGCGAGCGGGCGTTTTGCGGCGGGGCGTCGCTCACCGAGCTGGCGTCTATTGATTCCATGGAAGCGGGAAAGGCCTTTTTCTCAAAATTTGCCAACGTCATCAACGCCATGCGCCTCTGCCCGCGGCTTATCATTGGCCGGGTGCAGGGCAAGGCCGTTGGCGGCGGCGTGGGGCTCAGGCCCGCCACCGACTACTGCCTGGCTACCCAGGAAGCAGCCGTCCGGCTCAGCGAACTTACCGTGGGAATCGGTCCTTTTGTGATCGAACCGGCCGTGCGCCGCAAGATTGGCGTGTCGGGTGTCAGCCACCTTACCGTTAACGCCACCCAGTTTGAGTCGGCCATGTGGTGCTGGCAAAAGGGGCTCTACAACGACGTGTACCAAACCGCCGATCAACTAGATGAACACGTGACCGACCTGGCCCAAAAGCTGGCGGCCTACGACCCGGAAGCCATGCGGCAGATGAAGCAGGTTTTTTGGGAGGGTACCGACCACTGGGATACCCTCCTGACCGAACGCGCTGCCCTCAGCGGCACCCTGGTACTATCAGAATTTAGCCAGCGTGTGCTGACCGCCCTGAAAAACAGGTAGGCCGGCCAGGTACTCGTAAGTCCCGGGGCATTATGGAGAAATACAGTATAAGTCGGGGTGATTCAGCTTTGACTTTACATATTCCCTAACCTTAACATCTAGCGATTTATGAAAAAAACCAGTCTTCTTTCGGCCGCCTTTCTTTGCACCTTACTAGCCTGCAACCAGCAGAGCGACGACCAGCAGGCAGATACTCAGGACACAGAAACCTGGCAGACGCTGTTTGACGGCACCAGCACCGACAGCTGGCATACTTACCATTCTGATAGTGTGAAAGGATGGATGATTATGGATGGCGCTTTGATGTCTCACGGAGGCAACGGCGACCTGGTCACGAACGAGGAGTACGGCGATTTTGAAATGGAGTTTGACTTCAAGATTCCCCCCAAGGCCAACAGCGGTGTAATTTATAAGGTTATAGAAGACCCCGAAAACGCTACCCACTACTCCGGCCCCGAATACCAGGTGATCGACGATGAGGGTTACCCGCCCTTCAATGACAATGGGAAAATGGTATTGATCAACGACAAGCAGAAAACCGGCGCCAACTACGACATGCAGGCTCCCAGCGAGCAGGCGGCCAGACCCGCCGGCGAGTGGAATCAAGGTAGGATTGTGGTGAAAGACAACCACATTGAGCACTGGCTCAACGGCAAAAAAGTAGTAGAGTACGACTACGGCTCCGATGCCTGGAAGGAGCAGCTCGCCAATAGCAAGTTCAAGGAGTGGGCCTACGCTACCCCCCACGCTAAAGGCAAAATAGCCTTGCAGGATCACGGCGACGAAGTATGGTATAAAAACATCCGGATACGGCCGCTGTGATTTTCTAAATAGTTTCTTTTACAAAGTCACTCCTACGGGAAAACAAACCTTTAATGCCTTATGAAAGCATTTCTTTTTCCTTTTTTTACTATGCTGATGGTAGCGCTGAGCGGCCTCATCCGGGCTGAACATACGGCTGGCGGACCGGGCCAAAAAGACAACCTCAACCAGCAGATGGCCAAAGCCGTGGGTGACTTTATCAAAACCCTGAACGCCACCCAGAAGACTGAGGTAATGCGTCCCCTCAGCGATACTGTCCGGTTCAACTGGCACTTCGTACCCCGCGACCGGGCGGGCCTCAACCTCAAACGCATGAGCGAACCCCAGCGCCAGGCCGCCATGCGCATGGTGGAGGTAGTACTCAGCGACGAGGGCTATACCAAAATCAAGGAAGTGATCGACCTCGAAAACGTGCTGCGCGTGCTGGAAAGCCGCCCCCCCAACGACACCCGCCGCGACCCCGAAAACTACGCCTTCCTGGTCTTTGGCGACCCGGCCACCAAGGCCCCC
>CATMVR010000233.1 GCA_950075905.1 uncultured Persicitalea sp.
GATTTGACATCGAGCGAGAAGAAGCCCTCCCCGGTACTCAGCACAAAATCCTGGCCCCAGTCCTGTCCGTCTATGGCACCGAAAGAGCGCTGTGGGCGCGGTAGCAGGTACACATCCGCAAAGACTACCTCGCCAAGGCTGCCCGTGTGGCGCAGCAAACGGGTGTGGGTACGCTTGTCGCTGGCTTTGTCCCAGACATTGGCTACCCGGTGATGCGCCAGCGAGTGCTCTACCAGTTGGCGGGCGTAGGCGGTCTGTTCGGCAGTGACGGCTACCTGTATGTAAAACTCATTGATCAAAATAGCGGCGCATTTGTTGAAAAGCCAGCAGGTATTCCTGTGTAAATGTTCTGGCCCTGGGAAATTTGTTAACGCTTTGCAGGGACGCTTTTAGGAGGTCAAAAGCTACCCTGGCATCGGCTTCGTCGTAGAAGGAGGCCTGCCACTGCCGGGCATAGGGCGAGTCGCGGCTCAGGCCCAGGCCGTGCGCATAAAACCGGAAGGGTGAGCTCATCAGGCCGGTTTCGAAGTACGTCTGCTTTTTTTCTTCAATTCCTTCAAAATAGGTAATCAGGTAATCCAGATGGGCTACTACCCGCGCTTGGATCTCTTCTTTGCTTTCTTTTTTGGCGGCTTTTTCCCGCCAGGTATTTTGCTCAGGGGCCAGCAGGTCTACGCCATTCTGAATGTACTGCTCACTTTTGGTGCAAAGGAGTGTCAGTTCTCCGTCGGTCATATCGTCATCAAGCAAAACGAGAATCAGACTATTGTCCCTTAATTCAAAAATTTCAAACGTGTAGAGACTGGCATTTTCACCCAGTGAAAGCAGCAGCCGATCGCCATTGACCGACCAGCTTCCCTGCCGGAAAGGAGTACGGGTGGAAAAAAAAGCGGATTGATTGTTTTCATAGAGCGCAAACGTTGAGTTGCGAAGCCGGGCGCTCATTTCATTCCAGCGCATTCCCCTTAGCAGCGCTTCGGGCGTAGCCATACTGCTGGGTGTATAGGTCACCTGGCTAATTTTCCAGGTAGCCACCAGCGGGTTGTCTGGCTGGCAAGCCCAACCCAGGAAAACCAATAGTAGGGTGCATCCCGCTTTTTTCATCATTTACCAAGGTAGCCTGTGAATAACAAAAAAACAAAAGTACCCCTCAAAAATCAGGCCCTATCCCGGAGATTTCCAAAACTTGCTTTTCCGTTCGCCAACACTGCAATCGGGTGGTTTTGAAGAATGTATTTTTTTTTGGTTATTTCGTATCAAAATCTGAAATAAATATGAAGCCGCTGGCTGCCTTCATTCCCCAAACCCTGTCTTTTTTACAGTTAATTATTGTTTTATATAGCTGTTTTACAGCTTGTTATGCATCCATTTGAAGATACACCTAAATTGTTGCTATATTTATACACTTCATCAATAAAAAGAGCCCAATATAATCCCCGGAAGTTATTCGCAGTATGAAATGGTTTTCTATTTCGCTTATTTGTGTATTTTTCTATATTGAGAGCATAGAACTATATGCCGATACGCTCACAAATGACCTTGACGTGATCAGTCAGCTGGAAGTACTGCCATCTTCCCTGAGGCGGGACACTCTGCTTGTCAAAAAATACTACGCTGTTGCCTACGACAATCTCTACAAAAATGCATCACTTTCAAGCGAATACGGTCAAAAGGCCCTAAAATTAGCTCAGGTACGGCAGTGGAACAAAGGGAAACTACTAGCCTATCATGTATTGGGTCATTACTATTTTCTAAATGACGACCTGGATGTGCTCATGGAGCTGGCAACTGAAAGTATTGAGCTGGCACATCAGCAAAATATGCCTGTTCTCAAAGCAGAAGCCTATCGGTTTATTGCCCATGCCTATTCTAAATACTTTAAGCCTGATTCTGCTTTCAGCTACTATCAGAAAGCATTGACCATCATCAGCCAGGAAAAAAACGACAGTCTCAAAGCAGCTTACCATGAAGCTCTTGGTAGCTATTACCGGGATCATAATGAGTATTCTAACTCAATGGAGGCCTATGATACCGCTGATTCATTGTTCAGGAAGATAGATTCGAAGTTTGGTGTTGCCTTTGTTACGCTTAGTCGAGGGTATCTGTATGTATACATGGAAGATTTTAATAAAGCCGTTTCCTATTTCAACCAATCACTGCGTCTGTTTGATCAATTAAATCTTGATTATGGCAGGATGAGCGCCTACAATGATCTGGCCAACGGATTCTTCCACCAAAAAAAATATGATGAAGCTATTTTACAC
Source organism: uncultured Persicitalea sp. (assembly GCA_950075905.1). Classification (GTDB taxonomy): domain Bacteria; phylum Bacteroidota; class Bacteroidia; order Cytophagales; family Spirosomataceae; genus CATMVR01. Next base: position 2,265 of record CATMVR010000233.1, read on the forward strand.
GCACAAAAAGCCTGTGAAATAGCGGCGGTATACTCCTCTTCTCAACAAATGAATTGGGCCTTGACCACTCTTTACCGAAGCTACCGCGACAAGGGCGACTTGCAGGCGGCACTCCGCTACATGGAGAAACTCAATTATAATCGTCGTAACCAATCTGATACTTCGATGGAGAGGCGTTACAATATATTTCACTTACTATATCAGAACGAGAAAAAAGACGAGACTATTCGCTACAGCGAATTGGCCAGGCAACAAACAATACAGCGGTCTCTGATACTATTTTCAATTTTTGTATTGATTGCAGCCGGGCTTTTGTGGCGCAAAAACCAGCAACTCCGTAAAAAAAATGAAGAAATCAGGCTTGCATTGGTAAAAGGACAAACCCTTGAACGCAAAAGGGTGGCCGCCGAGCTGCATGACACCCTGGGGGGGACCATTGCGGCCATCAACTGGTACATGAGTGGCATCAACAAAACGTCGCTTCCAAATGATGAGCAGCTGATATATGACCGCCTGCAGGACATGATCACAGGAGCCTACCAGGAAATACGCTCGCTTTCGCACAACTATTTCCCCAAAGTACTCGAAAAAGACGGGCTGGTACTGGCTGTACAAAGGCTGGTCGAAAAACTTAATCAGAACAATAAGGTGCAGTTTAAATTGGAAATCAAAGGCATGGATACTCGCCCCGACCGACAAATAGAATTTGAACTGTACAGTACTATTCTCGAACTAGCCAATAACATCATCAAACACGCCGGGGCAAACAACGCGTACCTTTCCCTGACCGGAACCATAAAACGATTTACCCTCACCGTAGCAGACGATGGCAAGGGCTTCGACGACATAGCCAACGAAGGGGTAGGGCTACGCAACGTGCGCAATCGGGTGGAAAGCCTGGGGGGGAGTCTGGTCAAAACCCACGAAAAAGAGCAGGGTACCTTTATCCGGATCACGATACCCCGCAACCAGGAATCATATGCCTGAGCAATGGCCAACGTAATTTTACGGGTACGGACCTGGATTTACAATTTTCACCCATTACAATTGCAAAAAGCCCGGGGCTCGCTGAACGAATCAGCGAGCCCCGGACCTGGTTTTAAACAATACGAATTGATTAGGGAAGTCCCAGCAAGAATCCAATGGTAAAGTTGGCGTCCCAGTCGAACACAAACTGATTGGTACCCGTAGCTTCGGCGATTCCTTTGTAAATATTGATACCGGCTTTGGACTTGGCGTTTTCCATGGTATAGGCAGCTGGAGCTTTCAGTACCGTGTAACGTTCCTTGCCGTTGCGAACTTCCTTGGCCATTTCGAAGGGTACCCCACCGATGATAAAGCAGGTGGACCGCAGGCCGGCCGGTATCTGCTTCGCCTTGCCCATCACTTCGTTGTATACCTTGCTATCATCAACTCCATCCTGAAAATACTTGGCCCCGTAGGTTTCCAGGGCCTTCACCTGCCCATTCTCTATCCAGGAAATCTTGGTATTCCCAGACCCGATGTCTGTCACAAAGGCTTTTCCGGTATACTCTGAAGGCAACACCGATTTCAAAGCCAGCTGACCTTCCTGGGCGGGCGTCACCTGATTGACCTGGTACCCCAGGGATTTGAGCGCTTTGGTGATTTTCTGGGTTACGTCGGCCTTAGCGGCACCCGAACTGACCACAAAGTGAATGTTTTTGCCACCTACACCATAGTCCAGCATACTGCCGATGTACTTTTTCAGACCAATCCGAATGTCTTCCTCGGTGGCCATGTTTTCAGTTACGAGGCTATTGCCAAACTCCGATTTTTCCAGTTTCCACCGCTTTTGCGGGTCCACGGTAATGATAAAGGAGTTGAATCCGCTGGCGCCCAATTCCACCACCCCTTTGAGCGTACCATTTACTGGTACCGGAGCCGTGTAAGTAAACGCTGGGGTACGGGTATCGGTGGAAGCATTATCGGGCATCGACGTAGCGCTGGTAGGCGTCACCTCGGGCTCGGGTACTTTGTAGGGTGAGGCGTCGGCCTCCTCCGTTCTGGCCTTATCGGCCATCGATTCAAGGGCTTTCTGTCCGCCCAAATACGTAAAACCAAAGTAGAGCGCCGCCACTATCAGGGCAGTAATCAGTAATCGTCCGGCAACTGTGAGTCGTTTCATGTTTTTAATGATAGAATGAGTGAATGATAGAATGATAGAATGCTGGAATGATAGATTGCAGGAATGAGTGAATGACGATAGATTTACTTAACAAAGAACTTTTCTATTCTATCATTCACTCATTCTATCATTCTAACATTAATCCAAAAGTCCCCTATACCTGCTGTCCTTGGGGGGATTGAGGGGGATGGTGGTGGGAACTGGGTCGGCGGCGTCGAGGTTTACCAGGGTAAACTGCCCCTGATTGTACGCTTCGAGCATCTTCTGGCCCTTGTCAGACAGGATACCATTTTGTACATCCACCCCGTTGATAAAATCCATAGAAAGATCCATGGCCCGTTTCATTTCGCCCAGTTTGCGGCTCATGTCGTCCTGAATGTACTCCATGGACTCATCGAAGTAAAACTTCTTGTCGGGATTTCCCTTAAAGATACTGATGGCCGTGCGCAGGGCGTTGGAGCTTTCTTTCACGATCTGGTACTCGGCCTCTTTGAGCTTTACCTTTATCTCGGTTTCCTTGATGATGTAGTCGGCGCTTTTGTTCACCTTCTCCATAAATTCCAGGATCGTTTTCATATTGCGCTGCAAGGGAAATAGTTTCTCGTTCATTTCCTGCAACCCCGCCCCTTCGATGGTAGCCAGTTGGGCAGTTTCCCGCATGCCGGGCTTGTGCGAGAGTTCGGTAGCTTTGTTAGCCTCGGCAAACTTCTGCTTGATCTGCTCGTTATTTTCGTTGATCTTCTTATTGAGCTTCACCAGTTGACCGGCCAGGGTATTGATCTGCCCCTGCATCTTCTCGCGCTTGTCTTTGAGATCGCTGATATAGATCTTCATGATAGCAATAGGGTCAAGTTTGATGATGGTACCCGTGATTTTCCGCATCAGCGTTTTGAACAGAAAGAAAACCGCCGTGCGCACATCCCGGCTCGTAAACAGGAAAATGAGTCCGGCCAGCGCGGCCATCAGCAGACCCAGGTACAACGTGTTCTGCGTGACCTCGATCAGAAACAGGGCAATGATGTTCCAGTAGTACAGAATCAGCGCGCCAGCTGCCCCCATAAAAAGCAGGGAAGTGATGCCCTCCGGCTTTGACCAGTACGACTTCCGACTGTCATCAGCCGAACCGCCAAGTTGTGTAAAATCAGTTGTTGCCATATTTTTCAATTTTGAATGAGTGAATGAGTGAATGAGTGAATGAGTGAATGAGGTAACTATGAAGGATGTGTACAGAAATAAAGTAATTCATAATTCATAATTCATAATTATTTCAAATACTGCTTGATCTTCGCTACATCCGAATTAATCTGCTCTACGAAGCTATGGTAGGTAGTTTCGAAGCTGGCGCGGTTTTCGTTAATTTTGGCGCTTTGGGTTTCTACCTCTCCGTTTATCTGCTCCTTGCGGGCAACGTTTGCGTCGATCTTTTTTTGTAATTCCACAATTTGCTGCGTGTAGGTTTTGTTATCCTCTTCCAGCTTTTTCAGTTCCAGATTAAGGGAACCTACCCGTTCGTTGATAGCCTTCTCCACATCTCTTAGAAACGCAGATCGGTCCTTTTCGAGAATTGTGAGATACTGGCCCGCCGAGGTAGTCAGTACGGAAGCATCACTCACCCCGCCCATGGCTTTGAAACTCGCCCAGGAGGCCTGAAACTTCTTCTGCTCGTCGAGGCCCAGCCCGTCCATACTTTTCAGGGCCTGCTTGTACTCAAAGTAGTCGGGGCCGGGCAGGTTTGCTTTGCCCAGTAATTCCACAAAGTGATCCACAAACTTGCGGTCAACTTCCGCTGTACCAGCGGCATTCGTCACTAAGGGCACCGGAGTGGTCACGACTTTCGGGGCCGCGGGGGCAGAAGATGGCGCCGGGTTTTCTTCTTTCGGGTTTTCTTCTTCTTTGTTAAAAAATCCCAACAGCCTCTCGCCCAAACTTTTTTCAGGTTCAGCCATGCGTATCAGAAATTAAGTGATAAAAACAGGTACTTCTTGCGGCAGCCGGCTATTGTAGGGGAGCATTGCGCTCCGGGTATCGTCGTTTGGGCCGCTTTGATAGGACAATACTACAAATCCTGTGACGAATTGCGGCATCAGACTGGATGAGCGGTTGCCGGCTGGGATGGCCCCTTGTAAAATTTGGACGATATTTTCGTAATATTCCCGAATTGGCCGACTTTTGGGTACTGGTACATCGCATTTTTTTTGCTACTTTGAGCCCTGTTTATCCCCTTAACACCTAGTCAATCCCTACCTATGGACATGTTTAAACTTGGTTTTGTAAGCGCCATTCTCGCCGATTTTAGTTTTGAACACATGATCAACTTCGCCGGTGAGCACGGTTTCACCTGCGTGGAAGTGATGTGCTGGCCCACCGATAACGCCGACACTCGCCGGTACGCGGGCGTCTCGCATATCGATGTTTCTAACCTCACCGATCAGAAAATAAAGGAGATCAAGTATGCCCTGCATACCGCCGGGGTAAGTATCTCTGCGCTGGGCTACTACCCTAACCCGCTCGACGCCGACCCGGAAAAATCGGCGTACTATGTGGAGCACATTAAAGAAGTAATTCGGGGAGCCGCCAAACTGGGGGTACCTACCGTTACTACGTTCATCGGCCGCGATCCCGCCAAAAGCATCACTGACAATCTGGCCCGATTTGCCGATGTGTGGCCCGGCATCGTGAAGGTGGCTGAGGAAAACAACATTAAGATTGGAATCGAAAACTGCCCCATGTTTTTTACCGACGACGAATGGCCAGGCGGCAAAAACCTGGCCATTAGTCCTTCGGTCTGGAACCGCATGTTTGAGATCATCCCGAGCCGCGCCCTGGGCCTCAACTACGACCCCTCGCACATGGTGTGGCAGATGATGGATGAGATCAAGCCCATCTACCAGTTTCGCGACCGCCTGCACCATATTCACCTCAAAGACGTTAAGGTATACAAAGACAAGCTGGATCAGGTGGGTATTATGGCCAATCCGCTCGAATACCACTCCCCCAAGCTACCCGGCCTGGGCGATGTGCGCTGGCGCGATTTCTTTGCCGCGCTGACTGATGTACGATACCGGGGGCCGGTGGTGATTGAGGTAGAAGACAAAGCCTACGAGGCGAATATCACGGACGTAAAGTCTGCCATCTTGACGAGCCGCAACTACGTAAGG
>CATMVR010000234.1 GCA_950075905.1 uncultured Persicitalea sp.
TTTCTCGCCTTTTTCGTCAAACTTTTTCAGCAGGGTCGTAAATCGTATCATCATTTTGTGGGCAAAATTACCTTACACTTCCATGCCATTCACCACCGCCTTGACGGCCTCCTGCGGGGTGGTAGGTTTGAAGTCAAATCTTTTCTCAAACTTACTGCTATCAAACACATAGTCGCGGTCGTACTGGTAGGACATTTCCTTAAACTCCCGCATGATCGGAATAAAGATGCCCAGCACACTCAGCAGCCACACGGGTATGGCCTGTACCTTTGGCGCTACGTTCATTTCTTTGGCAAACAGATCTACCCAGTCTTTGCCGGTTAGGGGAGTGCGGTCGGTGGGCAGATGCCACACCTGATTGTAAGCATCGGGCGTATTGCCCAGCAGGGCCGTGGCCTTACCGGCATCAGGAGTAAAGGTGAAGTTGTGCAGTTTGTCGGTACTTGCAAACCAATCGGCTTTTTTGCCTTTTAGAAAGTTTTTATGAACCATTTCCTCAATCACGCTATTTTTGGGGCCCAAAAAGTCGGCCGCGCGGGCTATTAGCGCCGTTAGTTTGCCGCTGTTTATTCCCTCCATAATCATTTCTGCTACCTCTTTCCGCACTTCCCCTTTTTTACTGGTGGGCCGGTTGGGAGTTTCTTCGGTCAGATGGCCCAAGTGCTCCGGATCATACATATATATATTGTCAAAAAATACCAGTTTGGCCTGATGACGGATGCAGGCATCGATCACATGGCGTATGAAAGGGGGCCAGGTAGCTTGCCATACTTTGGTGCTGTACTCAAAGCCCACCGTTACGTACACAATAGCCGAACCCGCCACCGCCCGGTCTATATCGTCGGCTTTGGTCAGGTCGGCGGGCATCAGTTCGTCGGTTTCGTTGACCTTTTTTGGATTTCGGCTTACCAGCCGGATGCGGTTGGTGTAGGCGGGCAGGGCTTTGGCGAGTTCGACGCCGATGGAGCCACCCGAGCCGAGGATAGTCTGCAAAGCGTTGGAGTCTGTTGTTTGTGAGGGCATATTTTTAGAGATTAGAGTAAGGTTTTTTCGAGTATATAATCTTCCATCAGAAAACCGTTTCCGATGTCAATGTCTTCACTTCCAATGATGGCAAAACCCAGCTTTTGGTAAAACTGCACGGCTTTGTTATAGCGGTTGACGTTCAGAGTCAGGACATTATTACCATTATCGCGGGCGATTTGTTCTGCCTGGCTCAGTAAGTGCTTGCCCACTCCCTTGCCCTGGGTGGCCGGTAAAACGTATATTTTGTGAATCTTTGTTTTAGCGGTTCCTGCATAGGAAAGTTCGTAAGAAAGGTACCCCAGGCAACTACCTTCTTCCTCGGCCAACAGAAAAACATGGTTTCTTTCCTCAACCTGTTCCCAAAGCGCTGACAAACTGTACATTCTGTCGAGCATGTACGCTATTTGCGGGGCAGAAAGAATTTCACCAAAGGTTACGGGCCAGGTTTGGTGGGCTACTTCCTGGATAGCTCGATAATCCTCTGGGGTAGCGGAGCGAATGGTTATCATGGATGATTCCTGATTGAGCACGCAATTTAAAAGTTTGTTGGTGTATAGTACATACCCTGCTACCCTTGAATTTGACCATTAATCTAAATACGATTGGGTCAAAAGCTTGAAAGGCTTTAATTTATAGTCTCTTATCCTTCCTTTTGTCAACTTCCAAACCCTATAAATTTATGAAAGCCAGCATTTATACCGAATATGGTCCTCCCAGTGTTTTGGAGATCCGGGAAGTGGAGAAGCCGGTTCCCAAAGAAAACGAGATACTTGTACGGGTACACGCTACGACGGTCAACCGCACAGACTGCGCCATGTTGCGGGCCAAGCCCTTCATCATGCGCTTTTTCACGGGACTCTTCACGCCCAGGAAACCAATATTGGGTACCGAATTTGCGGGTACGGTAGAGGCGGTCGGGGCTGCTGTTACTTCGTATCGGGTGGGGGACAACGTTTTTGGGTTCGATGATAGCGGGGTAAGCTCCCATGCTGAGTACCTCACTTTGGGAGAAGACCAGGACTTCACCCTGATGCCCCCCAATACCACGTTTGAACAGGCGGCCGCTAGCCTGGAAGGAGCCCACTACGGCTACAATTTTATCGATAAAGTACCGCTTGAAGCGGGGCAGCTGGTACTTGTCAATGGGGCTTCGGGGGGGATTGGCTTGGCTACGGTGCAGATGCTGCACGCTTTGGGAGCGCGTGTCGTGGCTGTGTGCAACACTAAAAATCTGGAACTTGTGCAGTCGCTGGGAGCCGAACGGGTTATTGATTATACGCAGGTGGATTTTACCAAGGATGAGGAGCGGTGCCATTACGTTTTTGATTCGGTGGGCAAAAGCTCGTTTGGAAAATGCAAATCCCTGTTGCGTCCGGGAGGTGCCTATATCTCATCAGAACTGGGTGAAGGGGCACAGAATGTTTTTCTGGCGTTGATTACCCCACTTTTTGGCAATAAAAAAGTAATATTCCCGATTCCATCGGATCGGAAGAGGAGTATCTTTTTTATTAAAAAACTCATGGAGGAAGGAAAATTTAAGGCCGTTATTGACCGGACCTATCCTCTTGAAAAAATTGCCGAGGCTTTTGATTATGTGGAGAAGGGATTGAAGACCGGGAATGTGGTGATCAGGCTCTATTCTGATGAAAAAGACTCTACTATATTTTGAATTTTCAGTACAGGGTACAACTGAAAGAAGGTTTCCATTCAAGTCAGAAAATACATTTTCAATAATCCGCGATTTTTGACCTCAATTTCGCCCCGGTATTCGCAGGGAAATTCATCCTTGACTTTCTGATAGGTAGTTTCGGAAATATTGATTCTACCAGGTTCAGATTTAGACTCCATCCGGGAAGCAATATTAACGGTATCTCCCCAGATATCATATTGCCATTTTTTTATGCCAACAATGCCCGCTACGACGGGGCCTGTATGCAGGCCAATCCTGATTTCAAAATGGCTCAAATCATCCGAAGCCCCTAATTCCCCGCTGACTAACTCGCTCATTTCTTTTGCAGCAAGCACCGCCTGAATAGCGTGGGTTTGATTAGATTTGGGGAGTCCGCAGGCACACATGTAAGAATCGCCAATGGTTTTTATTTTTTCAAGGCCATATTTGGTTGTTATCTCATCAAAAGCCTTAAAATAAAAATCAATACTACTGACCAGAATTTCCGGTTCTATATGTTCAGCTTTCTTAGAAAATTCGACAAAGTCTGTAAACAAAACTGTTACCTCGTCAAATTTTACAGCGCTTACTTTGCCATTCAATTTTAATTCCTCCGCAGTTTCAGCGGGCAAAATATTAAGTAATAAACTTTCAGATCTTTTCTTTTCCTTAGAAATAGTAATGTAGTACCAGTACAGGGTACCTAATATGACGATGGTAAGGCCAAGAATGATAAAAAGTGAAATCAGGATAATTCGTTGATTTTCCTTTTCCTGATTAAGTAGATCAACTTCGGTTTGCTTGCGTGATACCTCAAAATCAGTGCGCAAGTCAGCCATTGTCTGAACAGATTTGAGGTTGTTGACGCTATCTCTGTACACAACGAAATTTTTATAAAAGCCAAGAGAGGAGCGGTGATCTCCGGTATATTCGTACAGTTCGGATAATTTGAGATTAGCCTCGCTGATCTGATCCTTTAAGCCATACCGCTGCGCAAGGTCAAAGCTTCTCTGAGCGTAGCGAATAGCCGTAGCGGTGTTTCCTTTCTCGTGGTAGATATCCGCCATATACGTCAAATAGACGCAGATGGGGTAGTAGTCTTCCAATTCTTCGAGCATCTGGATTGCTACACTGATATTCCTCTCGGCCAAGGAATTCTGGCCGGTATTGGCATATACCATACCGATATTACCCAAGCAGTACGCTTGTCCTACTGTATAATTTTTTTTCTCAAAAATGAGTTTGGCTTCCTCAAAATAGCGAAGGGCTTGCCGATGCCTTTTGCGGTTTAGCAGTTCGTCGCCGGCATTGGAAAGGGCAGATCCCAGAGGAATGGAATCATTGGACAGCCGCAGCGTTGCTATGCCTTTTTCATAGTAAAGCATGGCATTTTTGGGATTATTCGAAATGGAATAAACATCCCCGATGGCGCCATAAGAGATACCTTCTCCGGTCAGGAAGCTGGCCTGCCGGGCGGCGTGGCTACTCTTGATGTAGGAGTCAAGTGCCTGTTCAAGATCGCCCAGCAGTCGTTTCTTATTGCCTTTTTGAAAATACCCCCGGTGCAGGTAAAGGTAATTGCCTGATTTCCGGGACAATGCTATTAACTCCTCAGCGTATTTCAGAGATAAGTTGAGATCATTTACTTCATTAAAGGACAGCTTTCTAAGTAATTCGAGCCTGGCAATACCTTTTACAGTATCTGCCTAGTAAAAATGGACAAGGCTATCCGCCAGCTTTTGATTTTGGCCGGAGGTTGGTTGAACAAATAGGCAATAAATACCTATAAATAAAATGACTTCTAATAACTTTTTAGGCATCCATTTGCAACTTTGGATCGTCATAAAGGATCGGACCACTTGATGTTATTTTAAATCCAATTTTGTAGGATTCATATTTGCCTTTTCCGGGAGATAATTTAATTACCTTTCCAGTAAGTACACCATTATTAATAGTTGGATTTCCTTGTAATAGGTCTATTGATTTTGAATCAAATGAAGGGTCTCCTGATGTTGTTTTAGTTACAGATACCAGGCTATCAAGGTTACTTCCTTGTGGATCAAGTTCCCAGGTTACAGTATCATCTGGAAGAACATTTGTTGTTAACTGGTCATTACCAGGATTATGGTTTTGACTGTCCCTCAGTTTTAAATTATTTGAATTTCCATTGCGACTTACATAGATGGTTGGCATAGTCTTAGAGGTTTAGAGTTTATTAGTTCGTATTTTTAAAAATATACAAATAGAATTTAAGGGAAAGCATTCAAACTGCCTCCCAAAAATATTTTTCGAGAAATAAATTGTTTATTCTTAGGCTAGTAATATAAACCAGGGTGGTATTTTTTTTAGAAAATTAATTAAACAAATTTTTAAAAGCAAATTATAAACGAATTGTTTTAGTAAACCATCATTTTTAAAGACTTTACTCAAAGTGTATCGAAAAGCTTATTTGCAAACTCCTTTGTACTACCATGCAAATTAGTACTTTTTAATTACAAAATTTAATACATTTATATGCATACTTTTGAAACCTAAATTTATGTTATTATGAACAGAAGAGCCTTTATCCAAAACAGTGCATTGGGCCTGACGACAGCTGCCTTTCTTCCCGCGCTGGCGCAGCAGGAGGCTTTTGGCAATGCCGTAAAACAGCCCATTGGTTTTCAGTCGTACGTGCTTCGCAAGGAAATAAACGAAGACATACAGGGTACCTTGAAGCAGATGAAAGACCTCGGGTACCAGCACGTAGAAATGTGCTCGCCCTCGGGCTACCAGAAATTTGCTTTTCCCTCGCTGGTGAAGTACTCCGGCAAAGAGCTGAAACAGATCATTACGGACGCGGGCCTGGAATGCGAGAGTTGCCACTTTACGTTGCCGGAAATGCGGACCAACCTCGACGAGCGTCTGGAATTTGCCCGGCAAATGGGGTTGAAGTACATGGTATGTTCCGGCGGGCTGGCCGCCAAAACGCTGGATGAGATCAAAAGCAAATGCGAAGAAATGAACCGCATTGGCGAAAAAATCACCCAAGCCGGCTTCACGACGGGCTACCACAATCATAACGTGGAGTTCGAATCGAGCTACGGCGGGAAGGTGATGTACGATGTGCTGATGGAGGAGGTGAATCCTGATTTTGTCAAGATGCAGTTTCAGGTGGCCGTGGCGACGCTGGGCTACAAAGCGGCCGACTATTTCCGGAAGTACCCCGGTCGTTTTATTTCCGCCCACTTGCAGGACTACGACCCTAACGATTACAAAAAAGAAGTGGTGCTGGGCCGGGGCATTGTGGACTGGAAGGATTTCTTTGCTGCCTCCAAAAAGGGCGGAGTCAAACTGGTCTACGTCGAAATGGAGTCGAACCCCGGCACGTTGAAAGATAGCGTGGCGTATTTGAAAAAGTTGTAGGTGTAGTGCAGCTTCTTAAAAACGCCTTTGAAATACAAAGCGGAGCTTCAATGGTTGACACATGTTGGCTATTGTTACTTCGTCGTGATCCTTATTTCGGCGGGAGACAGTCCGGGGGCAGAGGCTTTCAGGTAATGGTGCCGGGCTTCCCGGTAGGGCGGAGGATGGCCAAAGCCCTTCCCCGGAAAGTAGTCTTCTGTGGCTTTTGAAAACTCGACAGATCGGTGGGGCTGCCGTTGCCGACGGCGGCCAACTCGCCGGCTCCGGCAATGGAAAACTGCACGGGTACCTCAGCCGTGGGTACTACCTGACCGTTCTGGTCTACAACTTCTACGGTAACGTACGAAAGATCATTGCGGGTGGCCTGGATGGTGCTACGGTCGGCGGTAAGGCGCAGCCGGCTGGGTGCGCCGGCGGTGGTGAGTACCACGGCTGCGGTTTCTTTCCCGTTTTCTACATTTTCGGCTTTCAGAATGCCCGGCTGGTAGGGTACTTCAAACACGGCCATAAGCGTGGTGTCGGCGATAGTCTGTTCGCCAAGCAGGGTACCATTGAGGGTAAGGCGTACCTTAGGCGATCGGGAAAATACCCTGACTTGCAGGGTCCTGCCTTCGGCTCCCGGCCAGGTCCAGCTGGGTAGCTCATCGGGCCATCCCCATTTACTGACAATCTCCGTGAGGCCCTCGGGCAGCGGCCTGTGCACCAGCATTTCAATGGGACTTTGCCGCCATACCACATCGCGGTAGTAGGACTGCGGTTTTTTGTGGCCAATAATGTCAATATCCCCCGACCAGCCATTATACCAGGGCCAGCCCAGAATGGGGCTATCTTTCTGGTTGCTCAGCACGGTATGCCCGATGGAGGCTTCGCCCATGTAGTCAAAGGCCGTCCAGACAAAATCACCGATCACGTACGGATGCTTCTCCACCATGCGCCAGTTTTCCAGCGCTTCCCTGGCAAACGATTCGCTGCCAACCATTACGCGGTCGGGGTGTTGCAGATGGTCGGGCTCGTAGCGCTCCCACAGGTAGTTGTAGCCCCCCACATCCAGCATAGCAAAAGCCGGGGCCGTATCAGGCCACTCTTTCCCCCGGTTCATGGGCTCCCAAAACTGGCAGATCGCCTCTGTGGTAGGTCGGGTGGGGTCCAGCAGATGTACTTTATCTACCATGCTTTGGGTGATGCGCAGGCCGGTACTATCGGCCCGCTCGGGAATCTCGTTGCCGATGCTCCACATGATCACCGAAGGGTGGTTGCGGTCGCGCAGGATCATCGCCGCCAGATCTTTCTGCCACCAGTCCCTGAAATATAAGTGGTAGTCCTGCGGGTTTTTGGGTACCAGCCACATATCAAAGGCTTCATTGATCACCAGCATCCCCAGGCGGTCGCAGGCATCGAGCAGGGCCTTTGAGGGTGGATTATGGCTGGAACGGATGGCGTTGAAACCGTTTTTTTT
>CATMVR010000235.1 GCA_950075905.1 uncultured Persicitalea sp.
TGTGCAGTAAAACCACTTACGTTTTTTTACCATTACCAAAATATGCTGCTGGTGCCTATTGCGTGGCTCATGGGTACAGTGGTGGCCGTGCTCTCGCAGCTCTTGACCGGCCTTGGGCTGGACAGGGGCAAACTAAACGCTTTGGCCGGGAAAGTGGCTGTACCCGCATTTTACGTCCTGACGCTGGCAGTGGTACTCGTGCAGGCGGCAGAGTACACCCAACCGCCCTCCCTGCTGGTAGGTGGTGAAGGTGACATCCGCTCCCGGGAGGCAAAGATTATTTCGGGCTATACACAACCCAACGAAAAAATGGCCGTATGGGGGTGGAACACGCCCCTGTTTGTGGATACTCAACTATTGCAGGGTACCCGCGACGGACATACGCACTACCACATGAGCCCCATCAAATTGCAGGACTACTACCTGGACCGCTACGTACTTGACCTGAAGCGCAACGAGCCCAAAGTAGTGGTAGAGACCTTTCAGGGGTACTCGGCATTGACCTTCGGGGCCGATGGGCGCCGGGAGTTTGGTCTGGAAAACTATCCAAGGATATATGATTATATCAAAGAGCATTATGAGCTAAAAGCGGATATAGACGGCAAAACCCGCGTTTTTGTGCGGAAGCCGGCCGGTTCCAGCTCCTGAGTCAGTTCCTAAATAAATTGTATTCACCACTAACCGCAGCTACTCGAAATGAAACTAACAGGAATCCTAGAGAAGAGAGAGAAGCTACCAGATTTTGACGATTACGCAGACAACTACGAGTCGCTGGTAAAGGATAACATCAAAGCGTCGGGCTTTCATCCCTGCTATTTTGATGAGCATAAGATAAGAACCCTGGTATCCGATTTTGGGACAACACCCCGCGATAAGACGGTTCGGTTTCTGAACTTCGGGTGCGGTATTGGCAAGAGCGCACGCTACATATACAAGTACCTGCCTCAGTCGGAGACCATTTCGGTAGACATATCGAAGGAATCAATTGAGCGAGCCAAGAAGCGCAACAAAGATATTCCTAACGTTACGTACCAGCACTTCAACCACGTATCGGAACTGAAATATGACCAGCCCTTTGACATCATCTTTGCGGCCAATGTGTTTCATCACGTTCCTGATGAGCTGCGTCTGCCCATACTGGAGCACCTGCGTACGCTGCTGAGCCCCGATGGGTACCTGTATATCTTCGAGCACAATCCGTTCAATCCGCTTACCAAAGCAGCTTTCAATACCTGTGAGTTTGACCAGGGCTGCAAAATGATCCCGGCCCGTGACATGTGTGAGAATATCAGGAAGGCGGGTTTCAAAAAAATAGACACAAACTACATCGTATTTTTTCCTAAACCCTTATCCGTATTTATCCCTTACGAGAGGTACCTCAACTGGCTACCCATCGGGGCTCAGTACTACATTAAGGCGAACTAGTATGCTTGAACGTTTAAAAAGAATGTCCCGGCAGGACCTCATTGGACTGGCCATCGTACTGCTGGGATTGGTTGTCCTGAATTACAACCTTATGGATCGGCTGGATGTCATCTCGGACGATGACGATCTGTACTGGGGCTTTGCGATGGACTACCTGAAAGGCAAATACCGCGGCCCCGACGACGCCGTACTCTACTGCTTGTGGCAGCTGGGTATTCAGATGATCACTCAGGACCCCGTTCAGACCTACTACATCAATTATATAGCCATGGTGTCGCTACCCTGCGTGGCGCTGTACGCGCTCATGCGCAGTCTGCGTGTAAACGTATGGGTAAGCGTGTGGCTGGTGCTGCTGTTTATGTTTTCGGGGCTGAATTTCCCACTATTACCCAAGCTGACTCACTTTACGGTGCTGTTTCTGGGGGCGGGCCTGGCTATTTCCAACTTTGCCGCCGACAACCTCATCAAACAACTTACCATTGCGGGGTTCACGGTCTGGCTGGCGTCTTATATCCGGCCCGAGATGTACGTAGCCTGCGGGCTTATCCTGCTGTGGCTCCTGTATGTTTCGTACAAGCGCAAAACGTACCGGAGTTTTGTTACCCTGTTTGCGGTAGTTGTGGTGTCGGGGGTATTGCTGGGTACGCCCATTCGTGAGAACGACCGCAGCTTCTGGACATTCAAGGTGTATATGGCCATCAACTACATGGAATGGTACCCCGACCGGATTCAGCTGTCGCCCTGGATGCACTTCAACGAGATCAACGAGCAGATATTCGGCCACAAACTGGTCTCTATCAAGGATGCCATAGAGACCCGCCCCGATCTGGTGGTGCGCCACGTGCAGACCAACATCATCAAGCTGGCCACCGACTCCTTCCGCTACGTCAAAGAGTACGTTCAGATGATGCTGGACCTCTTCCCGTTTCCTTACAAGAGGTACCTGTTTCCCCTGCTGGGATTGGTGTTTCTGGCCCTCATCGACTACCGTAAGTATGCCGCCAATCTCTGGGCTACGGCCAAACGTTACAAGGAATTTGGGGTAATTCTGCTGCTGACGCTGGTGCCTTCCATTATCACCACTACTACCATGTACCCGCGGCCACACTACTTTTTGTACCATTTTTACCTGCTGTACTTCCCGTTGGTGGGTATTTTGCTGAGCAATCTGGCCTTTCGCCGCGTAACGTTTGGCTCATTTAGTTTTTTACGGAATAAATATGCCCTGCCAGTGCTCAACTTACTACTTATGGGCGTATTTTTGGGGCCACGTTTGCGGGCCAATGCTCAGGACGAGCCCACTCCCAAACGAGACTTCATCTACAAACTTCAAAGCCAGAACCTACAAGGCGAGGTGAATGTGCTGGGCGGAGACCCCATCACGTACAGCCGCTATGTAGGCGCCGACTGGACCTTTTATTTCTATGATAATCAGCGACCGGACAACTTTCAGAGCTTTATCCGGGACAGCGACATCAACGCAGTGATTATCAACGAAAATGTACATAAGTACTTCCAGGACGACACTTCCTATCAGGCTTTTCTGTCTGATCCGGGGCAACTGGGGTTCCAGCTGGTAGAAGAAACCGATAAGCGCCGGATTTATGCCAGCGAACAAAAAATCAAGTAAGTACATTAAAAGCTTTCCTTATATTTTTAATTAATAATTTACCCTAAGAAAATGGCAAAGTTAAATTTTGGCGGCGTTGAAGAAGAAGTAGTAACCCGCGAAGAATTCCCCCTCGAAAAATCCCGTGAAGTACTCAGCAACGAAACAATAGCGGTGATAGGTTATGGCGTACAGGGCCCCGGCCAAAGCCTCAATATGCGTGACAATGGTTTCAATGTCATCGTAGGGCAGCGCCAGGGCGGTAAGTCGTGGGACAAAGCCGTAGCCGACGGCTGGGTGCCTGGCGAAACGCTATTTGAGATCGAAGAGGCGTTGGAAAAAGGGACCATCATCTGCTACCTGCTTTCCGACGCCGCTCAGATCGAACTTTGGCCTACGGTAAAGAAGTACCTAACCGCCGGTAAGTCGCTGTATTTCTCGCACGGATTCGGTATCACCTATAAGGATCAGACTGGTATCGTGCCTCCGGCTGATGTAGATGTATTCCTCGTAGCTCCCAAAGGCTCGGGTACCTCGCTGCGTCGTCTGTTTGTGGAAGGCAAAGGCCTTAACTCGTCCTTTGCGGTATTCCAGGATGCTACCGGCGAAGCCCGCACCAAGTGTATTGCCATGGGTATCGGCGTAGGCTCCGGCTACCTGTTCGAAACGGACTTCTACCGCGAAGTAACCTCCGACCTCACCGGCGAGCGTGGTACGCTGATGGGTGCCATTCAGGGAATCTTTGCCGCTCAGTACGAGGTACTTCGTTCCAATGGACACTCTCCTTCCGAGGCGTTCAACGAAACCGTCGAAGAGTTGACGCAATCACTGATGCCCCTCGTGGCCGAAAACGGCATGGACTGGATGTACGCCAACTGCTCCACTACCGCGCAGCGCGGCGCGCTGGACTGGTGGAAGCCCTTCCGCGATGCCACCAAGCCCGTGTTTGAGCAGCTATACAACTCCGTAAAGTCTGGCGAGCAGGCCAAAATCTCCATCACCCGCAACTCCCAGCCCGACTACCGCGTGAAGCTGGAAGAAGAGCTGGCCGAACTCCGCGAATCTGAAATGTGGCAGGCCGGCACTACCGTACGCAGCCTGCGGCCGGAGAGGAGTTAATTTTGAATGAGTGAATGATAGAATGAGTGAATGATAGAATAAAGTAAATGAGTCCAGCATCTTGGGCGTTTATATTCATCTTCTCTTCAACATTTATGAACTCAAAATATTCTATCATTGTAACATTCTATCATTGAAAGAAAAAGCCGGGTCGGGGTGTTTCACCACGACCCGGCTTTTTCTTTCTGTGTGATTAATCCGTAATTTCGTTACCGCATAAAGAGCATGGAAAGTCAACAGACCATATGAAAGAGAGCATCAACGATACTACGACCACGTACCCAACCCTCGACGCGATATTTCTGGCGGCGGAGCGACTGCGCAATGTCATTACGCATACGCCCCTGATGCACAATTTGCAGCTTTCGGAGCAGTTTGGTGCTAATGTCTACCTTAAACGGGAAGATTTGCAGATTGTCCGTTCCTACAAAATCCGGGGGGCGTACAACAAAATGGCCAATCTCTCAGAGGAGGCTCTGGCCAAAGGGGTAGTGTGCGCCAGCGCGGGCAACCACGCGCAGGGGGTAGCTTACGCCTGTCGGAAAATGGGTGTGAAGGGAGTTATTTTTATGCCTACCACCGCCCCCGCCCAAAAAGTAAAGCAGGTAGGTATGTTTGGGAAGGAGTGGGTATCCATCCAGCTCGTGGGCGACACCTACGACGATGCCTATCACGCGGCCATGGCGTACCGGGAGGAGCACGATGCTACCTTTGTACACCCTTTCGACGATGTGCAGGTGATGGAAGGACAGGGTACCGTAGGGCTGGAAATTTTTAAAGATGCTGATTTCAAGATAGACTACCTGCTGATGGCCATCGGTGGCGGCGGATTAGCCTCTGGTGTTTCTACTGTATTCAAGCAGCTTTCGCCCAAAACAAAACTCATCGGCGTAGAGCCCCTTGGTTCTCCCACCATGCACAAGGCTATCGAAGAAGGTCACGTCTTGACGCTCGAACATATCGACAAGTTTGTGGACGGGGCCGCCGTGCGCCGCGCGGGCAACATTACATTTGAGGTCTGCAAGCAAAATCTTGACAATATTGTGCTGGTACCCGAAGGAAAGGTATGTTCCGTCATCCTGCAGCTCTACAACGAGCAGGCCATCGTGGCCGAACCCGCCGGAGCCCTTACCGTAGCGGCGCTGGATTTTATGAAAGAGGAAATCAAGGGCAAAAATGTAGTGGTACTCATTGGAGGGGGTAACAATGACATCACCCGTACCGAAGAAATCAAGGAGCGCTCGTTGCTGTACGAAGGGCTGAAGCACTACTTCATTATCCGTTTTCCGCAGCGTTCGGGCGCATTCCGTGAGTTTCTGGATGTGCTGGGGCCCGAGGTGGACATAACCCGCTTTGAGTACACCAAAAAGACGAACCGCGAGCAGGGCCCGGCCTTAGTGGGTATTGAGTTGAGACAGCGCGGCGACCTGGCACCGCTGCTCCAGCGCATGGATGAGGGCCGCATTGCCTACGAGTACCTCAACGATCAGCCCGATTTGTTTCAGTTTATGGTGTAATGTGCTGTGCTCCGCGTCCCGTCTGACATAAGTACCCAGGAATTTGAGTCCCTGAAAATTCAGGACATGACCTTCGTGGCCTACCGCAACGAAGTGTACCCCTCTCGCTATGAGGTATTTTTTGAGGAGCATGCCGTGATTGTGGTGCTGGAAGGGGAGAAAAAATTCAGCAGCCCTACCCAGGAGGTACATGTTCAGAAAGGCGATATCCTGTTCATTCAGCGGGGGTTTTACCTCATGTCGGAGTCCATCCACGAGGCGTACAAGAGCCTGGTTTTTTTCTTTGACGAAAAGCTTTTGAAAGAATTTGTGGGCCTGCATTCGGAGCTTTTTGATGTAGAAAAGGAGATAGCGCCGCTGCAATCGCCCATTTTATTGCTGCATGCTTCCGATACCTTCTCCCAGTTTGTCGACTCCATCTTTCCCTATTTTCGCTCCCAAACAAGCCTGAAAACTCATTTTTTGCGGCTCAAATTTCAGGAACTCCTACTCCATCTGCTGGAAATTGACGCTTCCGGCAACCTGCAATCGATCCTGCTGAGTATCCACAAAGGACAGAAGGCCGACCTCCGCTTTCTGATGAATAGCTACTCCCTCAAACCCCTTACCCTCAACGAACTCGCCCGGCTATCGGGCCGCAGCCTGTCGGCCTTCAAACGTGACTTTCAGGAGGAGTTTCACACGTCGCCGGCCCTGTGGATCAAACAAAAAAAGCTGGAACATGCTGATCTGCTGCTACGTACCACCTCCATGAATGTATCCGAAATTAGTACCGAGATCGGCTACGAAAGCGTATCGCATTTCATCAAGAGCTACAAGGAGAAATACGGTTTTACGCCCAAAAGTGCCGCCTGAGCCAAAAACGCTATTCTTTGGCCGTTTTGCGTTATAAGGGTGTGGGGGAGAATGTGGAAATTTGTAAGGTTAAAAAGCCATGTGAATCAATGCTAGCGGAACGTCAAACGATTGAAGATAAATCACAAATATTCGACCTGCTGAAACAACATCAGTCGGATATTGCATCTTATGGTGCTAAGCGTCTGGGTTTGTTCGGCTCATATGTACGGAATCAGCAAAAAGAAACAAGTGATATTGACCTTTTGGTAGAGTTTCAGAAAGGCAAAAAGACGTTTAAAAATCTAGTTTACCTTTCCTACTATCTGCAAGATTTATTTAAGCATAAAGTACAGCTAGTCACCTGGATGGGACTAGCAGATTTTGTAAAGGAGGAGGTTGTTAAAGAAATTGAGTATGTCTCCATCACTGATTGAATTTCTCAGACATATTCGTGATGAGATAAACTTTCTGATTAAGCATTCGGAAGGATTGACGTATGATCTGCTGACAGAGGACGAGATTTTGAATAAAGCTTTTATTCGTAGCCTTGAAATAATTGGTGAAGCTTCCAAAAGAATACCAGATGAAATCAGGGAAGCTTATCCTGAAATGGACTGGAAAGGATTTTCAGGCTTGCGGGATGTGTTGATTCACCAGTATTGGGGAGTAGATTTTGAAATACTATGGAATATTCTGGAAGATGATATTCCTTTTGCAAAGATTTGGATAGATAAAATTATTGAAACAGAAATAAGTAAACAGCAAAATAGTAATGAGTAAGCAAACCCTTTTCGACAAAGTATGGGATGCCCACGTCGTTCGCAAGATCGAAGACGGCCCCGACGTGTTCGTTCACCACACGGCTATTGACGGCGAAGGCTTCAAATCGCTCCAAGAAGGCCAGCGAGTTGAGTTCGAGGTCACCCAGGGACCCAAGGGACCCCAGGCTGCGAACGTGAAGTCCCTGTAGTCTAATCGTTTTTAACGAAAGCCTCGTCGCCTCCGGGCGGCGG
>CATMVR010000236.1 GCA_950075905.1 uncultured Persicitalea sp.
AACAGAGAAGTTAAGCCCCGCACCGCCGATGATACTGGCTTCAACCCCGGTAAAGTAGGTAGCCGCCACAATATTAACCCCAAAGGGCCCCGCAGAAATGCAGGGCCCTTTTTTTGTGCCCCGGCGTCAGAAGTACCCCCTCTATCCATCCTAATTACTGACTTATCAAGTCAACTGCTTTTTGATTCCTCTATCATGCGCCCGCATCAATACATCCACATACTATTTCTTTTTTTAACCATTCCAGTGCTTTTACAATAATTAGCAAAACAAAATATTTTGTCCCCTACTGTCGTTATTGCATTTTTGTCTATTTTCACCTCTCTTTTCGGGAAAGCGCCATTATTTTTATGGTACTCTACGAATTACGCCCAATTATAAACAACTCTTACCCTTTTTTATCAATACACAAATCAACATGAAAAGAAGAGAATTCATGCAGCTGTCTGGCCTGGGAATGGGCGCTTTTATGCTCCCTTCTATGGTCATGGGGCGCGAAGTACCGGTAGAGCAACTGCTGGAAACCGGACCCGACGTGGCCTTTAAGAAGCAGATGGCTGATATAGCACTCAACGCTGCCCGCAGCAAAGGGGCTACCTACACGGATGTACGAATTGGCCGGTATCTCCAACAGTTTTTGTTTACCCGCGAAATGCAGGTTCAGAACGTGACCAATGCGGAGTCTTACGGGGTAGGTATTCGGGTTATCGCAAGCGGATGCTGGGGTTTTTCGGCCACGAGTGATGTGACTCCCGACGGAATCAAGAAATGCGCCGAAACCGCCGTAGCGATTGCAAAAGCGAACGCTAAGATTCAGAGCGAGCCCGTAGTATTAGCCGCTCAGAAAGGAGTAGGAGAGGTTTCCTGGAAAACTCCCCTGACCAAAAATGCTTTTGAAATACCCATTGAGCAGAAGGTAGATCTGTTGATGAAGGTAAACGGTGAAGCCATGAAAAATGGTGCGGCGTTCGTTACCTCTAACCTCTTCTTTGTCAACGAACAAAAATATTTTGCTTCTACCGATGGCTCATACATCGACCAGGATGTGCACCGGATTTGGCCTACCTTCACGGTTACAGCCATCGATAAAGCGGCCGGTAAGTTCAAAACCCGCGACGCCATCAGCTCACCCATGGGCATGGGTTACGAGTACCTCGACGGCCTGGCTTCCGAAAAAATAGCCGGTCCCAACGGCCTTGTAGGTTATCGCAACTCCTACGATATGGTGGAGGATGCTACCATGGCAGCTAAACAAGCCAAAGAGAAAATCACGGCGAAGTCGGTAACGCCCGGTAAGTATGATCTTGTACTTGATCCCAACCACCTGGGGCTTACCATTCACGAGTCGGTGGGCCACCCGCTCGAACTGGACCGGGTACTTGGCTACGAGGCCAACTACGCTGGAACTTCTTTCGCCACGCTGGACAAATGGAAGTCAGGTAATTTCAACTACGGTAGCAAGCTGGTCAATATCGTGGCCGATAAAACGCAACCTCATACCTTAGGTACTGTGGGCTACGACGACGAAGGAGTACCTTGTAAGGAGTGGAATCTGATAAAGGACGGAGTACTGGTCAACTATCAGGCGATCCGCGATCAAGTAGCTATCATTGGCGAGAAAGAATCGCACGGTTGCTGCTACGCGGATAACTGGGACTCGGTGCAGTTTCAGCGGATGCCCAATGTATCGCTACGGCCTGGCACGGAGAAGCGAAGCGTCATGGATATGATCAAGGGAGGGGATAAGGGTATTTACATCATCGGACGGGGGTCTTACTCCATCGATCAGCAGCGCTACAACTTTCAATTTGGCGGACAGCTATTCTACGAAATCAAAAACGGCGAGATCGTAGGTATGCTCGACGACGTGGCGTACCAATCCAACACGCAAGAGTTCTGGAACTCGTGCGCACAGCTTTGCGACAAAGACGACTACCGGACTTTCGGCTCTTTCTTTGATGGAAAAGGACAGCCCTCCCAGGTAAGCGCCGTGTCGCATGGTAGTGCTACCACGCGATTCAATGGTGTCAACGTGATCAATACCGGACGTAAGATTTAACCCATTTAGATAAAAAATACCCATGGCCATCTTAACAAGAGAAGAAGCTAAGAAAATTATAGATAAGGTTTTGTCGTACTCAAAAGCCGACGAAATGAGCGTTGCCCTCAACGGCAATCGCACTGGAAACATCCGCTACGCCCGAAATTCGGTATCAACCAGCGGAGAATCTACCAACCAATCCTTGGCGGTTACCGCTGTGTTTGGCAAAAAATCGGGTACGGCTACCATCAACGAGTTTGACGATGCGTCGCTCGAAAAAACGGTGCGCCGGGCCGAAGAAATAGCCAAACTAGCCCCGGAAAACCCAGAATACGTACCGATGCTCGGCCCGCAGAACTATGCAGAAACAAAATCATTTGCGCAGTCTACGGCGGATATCGATCCTGAATACCGCGCCAAGGCCGCTTTTGAAAGCCTTGATCCCTGCAAGAAAAAGAATCTGACCGCCGCAGGTTATCTGGAAGACAGCGCGGGCTTTACCGCTATCGGCAATAGCAAAGGGCTGTTTGGCTACAACAAAGCTACCTCCGTTGACTTTACCATTACGGTGCGTACTGCCGACGGCCTGGGCTCCGGCTACGCCATTCGCGACGTCAACGATGTGTCCAAGCTGAGTACCAAAGCCGCTACCGAAGTAGCGATGCAAAAAGCCCTGGCCTCGGTCAGTGCCCGCGCGTTGGAACCCGGTAAGTACACCGTGATTCTGGAACCGGCCGCGGCCGTAGATCTGCTGGGTAATATGATGCGCAGCATGGATGCCCGTAATGCCGACGAAGGACGAAGCTTCCTCAGCAAGAAAGGCGGAGAAACCCGCTTGGGTGAGAAACTATTCGACGAGCGCGTCACGATCTACTCTGACCCGACCAATGCCGAAATCCCCGGTTCTCCTTTCGCCGGTAGCGGTGGTGGACGCTTCGGCGGTGGTGGCGTAGATGGTCGCCCGCAGGAAAAAGTTACCTGGATAGAAAATGGGGTAGTCAAAAATATGACCTACTCTCAATTCTGGGCCCAGAAAAAGGGCGTAAAAGCTACTCCGTCGCCTTCCGGGTTTATCATGGTAGGTGGCACTGAGTCTTTGGCTGATATGATCAAGAATACCGAAAAGGGTATCCTCGTGACCCGTTTCTGGTACATCCGGGCCGTGGACCCGCAAACGCTGCTCTACACTGGCCTTACCCGCGACGGTACTTTCTACATCGAAAACGGAAAGATCAAGTTTCCGGTAAAAAACTTCCGGTTCAACGAAAGTCCTGTGATTATGCTCAACAACCTGGAAGCGATGGGGGCCCCGCAACGTATTGGCGGCAACCTAGTCCCCCCATTGAAGATTCGCGACTTTACGTTCAGTAGCTTATCAGATGCGGTGTAACTAATTTTATTTAGAATTTTACCCTATACTTCAAAAAACATATTCAGCCATGAATAGAAGAGATTTTATGCAATGGGCAGGGTTAGGCGCCGGAGCCGTAATGCTACCTACTATTCCTGTGATAGGCAGGTCGGTATCTCCCGAAGCACTCCTGGATAATGCCATCGATATAGCTACCAAAAAACGATTGGCTGATGCTGCCCTTAATGCCGCTACGGCCAAGGGTGCGACCTATGCTGATATTCGGATCGGACGCTACCTCAACCAATTCGTGATTACCCGCGAAGACAAAGTACAGAATCTCGTCAATACGGAATCGTACGGCGTAGGCGTGCGGGTGATAGCTGATGGTTGCTGGGGATTTGCGGCTATTGCGGATGCTAAAAGCGAAGCACAAACTGCCAAAGCGGCCGAAGAAGCCGTGGCCATTGCCAAGGCCAACGCCCGCTTGCTGAAAGAGCCCGTGCAACTGGCTCCGGTGAAAGGCTTTGGCGAAGTGAGCTGGAAAGCACCGATTACTAAAAATGCCTTTGAAGTACCCGTCAAAGAAAAAGTGGATCTCCTGCTGTCGGTCAATGATGCTGCCATGAAAAACGGTGCGAACTACGTCAACTCGGTACTCTTCATGGTCAATGAGCAGAAGTACTTCGCCTCTACCGATGGCTCCTACATCGACCAGGATATTCACCGGATATGGCCCACCTTTACGGTCACGACCATCGACCCCAAAACCGGTAAGTTTGCTACCCGGGAATCACTGAGCTCACCCATGGGTATGGGCTATGAGTACCTGCAGGCCAACCCCGCCGATAGCGTAAAGGGTATTACTACCCGCTACAACATGGGGTACGACATGCTCGAAGATATTACCTCCGCCGCTCAGCAGGCTAAGGAAAAACTCAATGCTAAGTCGGTAGAAGCCGGAAAGTACGATCTCGTCCTGGACCCGTCGCACCTCTGGCTGACCATCCATGAATCCGTAGGCCACCCGTTGGAACTCGACCGGGTATTGGGCTACGAGGCAAATTTTGCCGGAACTTCCTTTGCTACCCTCGACAAATGGCAATCCAAAAATTTCAATTACGGTAGCCCTGAGGTAAATCTTTTTGCGGATAAAACCCAAAAGGGTTCATTAGGCGCCGTAGGCTGGGACGACGAAGGGGTAAATACCAAGCGCTGGGACCTGGTCAAAGACGGTACCCTGGTAAATTATCAGGCTATTCGGGATCAGGCGCATATCATCGGCGAGAAAGAGTCGCACGGATGTTGCTATGCCGACAACTGGGGTTCGGTGCAGTTTCAGCGCATGGCCAATGTATCATTGGCACCGGGTAAAGCACCATTATCAGTCGAAGATATGATCAAAGATGTCAAAAAAGGTATCTATATCATCGGTGACGGCTCGTTTTCGATTGACCAGCAACGCTATAATTTTCAGTTTGGTGGACAGTTGTTCTACGAAATCAAGGATGGTAAAATCGCCGGCATGCTCAAAGACGTTTCTTACCAATCCAACACACAGGAGTTCTGGAACTCATGCGTGAAGGTATGCGATGAGCGCGACTACCGCCTGGGTGGTTCTTTCTTTGACGGAAAGGGACAACCCAGCCAATCCAGTGCCGTGTCGCACGGGAGTTCTACTGCTCGTTTCAATGGAGTCAATGTGATCAATACCGCTAGAAAAATATAAAATAGCCATGGCCATTATCTTAACCGAAGCAGAAGCCAAAGCTATTCTGCAAAAAGTCCTCGCTTTTTCCAAAGCCGATGAATGCGAAGCCAATATCCTGGGCGAACAGCGGGGCAATATCCGTTACGCCCGCAACGAAGTATCCACGAGCGGAGGGTTGATCAACCAGAATCTGGCGGTACAGTCGGCCTTCGGCAAGAAGGTAGGCACGGCCACCATTGACGAATTTGACGATGCCTCCCTCGAAAAGGTAGTGCGGCGCTCGGAGGAGTTGGCCCAACTAGCCCCCGAAAACCCGGAGTACATGGGTGTTTTGGGCCCACAGACCTACGGAACTTCTAAAGGTTTCTTTGAATCCACGGCCAATGTAGACCCGGCTAAGCGGGCTGAGGCGGTGGCTGTCAGCCTGGCGCAAACCCGCGAGAAAAATCTGGTAGGTGCTGGTTTTCTGGAAGATAGCCGGGGTTATTCGGCCATGATGAACTCCAAAGGGCTTTTTGCCTACTACCCAAGTACCAACGTCAACTTCTCGCTGACTGTACGTACGCCGGATGGCAAGGGTTCGGGTTACGTCATCCGGGGTTTTAGTGATTTTGATAAACTTAATACCCAATCCGCCACGCAGATTGCGGTACAGAAATGCCTGGCTTCGGTAGATGCCCGGGCGCTCGAACCCGGTAAATACACCGTGATTCTGGAACCTACGGCGGCCTCCGTACTACTCGAAAACATTTTCTTTAACCTCGATGCCCGCTCCACCGACGAAGGGCGTTCCTTTTTGAGTAAGCCGGGAGGGAAAAGCAAACTAGGGGAGAAAATCGTGGACGAAAGGGTAACGATCTACTCAGACCCGGCCAATGCCGACCTCCCCGCCGCACCCTGGTCAGGAGATGGCCGCCCGCAGGAAAAAATAAACTGGATTGAAAAGGGGGTTGTCAAGAACCTGGCTTACTCGCGATTTTGGGCGCAAAAAAATGGTGTGAAAGCTACGCCTTTCCCCAACAACGTGATCATGGCAGGGGGGGACTCCTCGCTGGAAGAGATGATCAAGAGTACTAAGCGGGGCATACTCGTTACCAAGCTCTGGTACATCCGGTCGGTGGACCCACAAACGCTACTTTTGACCGGCCTTACCCGGGACGGTACTTTCTTTATTGAGGATGGCGTGATCAAATTTCCGGTCAAGAACTTCCGTTTTAACGAAAGCCCGATCATCATGCTCAATAACCTGGAAGCATTGGGCAAGCCGGAGCGTACCGTCAGTACCGAGTCGGACCGCAACTACCTGATTCCGCCCATGAAAATCCGGGAGTTTACGTTCAGTAGTTTGTCTGATGCGGTGTAATTTTCGTTAAATTTAGGCAATCAGAAATCTTAACATCCTATGATAGAGAACCGTGTCAATGATCTTTTGGAAGCCCCCGATGCCCAGCTTGTCATTGAGCGGGCGCAGGCTATATTGGCGGATGAAGCCAACCGACGCCGGGCGTTTCGGGAGTGGCTTACCGATGAGGTGAAAGCCGAGTTTATCAACGGCAAAATCATCATGCATTCGCCCGTCAAGCGGAGGCATTTGGATGCTACAAAGTATCTGGAAAACCTACTTCTGAACTTTGTGATGCGTCACGATTTAGGGGTAGTTGATTCCGAAAAAGCACTCGTTGGCCTTACCCGAAACGATTACGAGCCGGATATCTGCTACTGGAATGCGCAAACCGCTGCTACGTTTGAGGACGACCAAATGGAGCATCCGGCTCCCGATCTGATTGTGGAGGTCTTGTCCAGAAGCACGACTGGCCGGGATAGAGGCGTTAAGTTTGAGGACTATGCTGCCCACGGGGTACGGGAGTACTGGATCATTGATCCGGTTCGGAAGGCCGTGGAGCAGTATGAGTTGGACGAGGCGACCATGGCGTTTGCTACGGTGGCGGTGCTGTATGACGATCAGGATCATACTCTCACGGCGCTGAGCGTGCCCGGCTTTGAGATTCCGGTAAAAGCTATTTTTGATAAAAAAGCCAATATGGATGCCTTGCAACGACTACTACTAAAATAGAGCGCTAGAAATTTTATGATTGCTCCATCAGCAGTTAAACACGTTTTACTAAGCCGATAGCCGACGGCCGAAAACCGACCGCCACCCATGAAACCTTTCGTATTTACCCGTCTTCAATATACCTCCGGTGACTGGGATACCGATCAGCGCATGCCGTCCAATATTCTGCATTCGCTGATTGAGTACACTACGTTGCCTGTGGATGAAAAAGAAAAGGTAGTGCAATTGGGCAGCCCGGAAATTTTCAAAAGTCCGTTTTGCTACCTCAGCGGGCATAAGCTGGTGGAATTCTCCACCTCGGAGCGGGATTCGTTCCGGCAGTACGTGCAGAATGGCGGG
>CATMVR010000237.1 GCA_950075905.1 uncultured Persicitalea sp.
CGCCTGGCTCGCACGCGGATCTGCCGGCCGTCCTTCTCGACGACCGCGCCGACCAGTACATTCCTGAACTTAAAAATATGCGGCTGCTCACCGCTGATGCCCCACCTATTACCATTCGCCATCTGCTGACCCACGCAGCGGGCTTTCCCGAAGACAACCCCTGGGGCGACCGCCAGCTGGATATTACCAACGACGAGTTTGGACAGTTTCTAAAAGGGGCGTTGTCGTTTTCTAACGCACCCGGCGTGGCCTACGAGTATAGCAACCTGGGCTTCGCGCTGCTGGGCTACATCATCGAGAAAGTAGCGGGAAAACCCTACCAGCAGTACATCAACGAAAATATTCTGACGCCCCTTGGCATGACCCACACCCGCTGGGAGTACGCCGACGTACCCGCAGCGCAGCTGGCCCACGGCTACCGCTGGCAGGATGAAAAATGGGAAGAAGCACCCTTGCTGCACGATGGTGTCTACGGCGCCATGGGTGGTTTGATTTCTTCCATCGACGACTACGCGAAGTACGTGGCCTATCACATGGATGCCTGGCCTCCCCGCAACGACGCTGAGAGCGGCCCGCTCAAACGGAGCTCGCGGCGCGAAATGCACCATGCCTGGAATATCAGTGGCATGAACCCCCGCTTTACCTACCCGGGCGGGCGGCCTTGTAGTGTGGTGACGGCCTATGGCTACGGGCTAAGCTGGATGCGCGACTGCGAAGGGCGCGCGTACGTGGGCCACAGCGGGGGCCTGCCGGGCTTCGGCAGCAACTGGCGCTTCCTGCCCGAGTACGGCGTAGGGATTGTGGCGTTTGCCAACCGGACCTACGCCCCCACCACGCCCATTAATTTACAGGTACTGGATACGCTGATAGGACAGGCTACATTAATACCCCGACAGCTACCCGCTTCGGCTATTCTGAAACAGCGGCAGCAGGATCTCACCCAACTTTTGCCGTACTGGCAGAATGCCGAAACCAGCGGACTCTTTGCGGATAATTTCTTTGACGATTACTCGCTGGAAACGCTGAAAAAAGAAAGCACAGCCCTTTTTGAAAAAGCGGGAAAGCTGGTGAAAATTCACGAGATTATTCCCGAAAACCAGTTACGGGGGCACTACCGGCTGGAAGGCGAGAAGGCAGATCTTATGGTCTATTTTACCCTCACCCCCGAAGCGCAACCGCTCATACAGCAGTTTCGAATCTGGGAGGTAAAGAGTACAGAAAACTAAAAAAGCCTATTTCCGCACCAGTACCACCTTTCCGCCGGGCTGGGCGCTGAGTTGCACAAAATCCTCTCCGGCGGCGGACACCGTAACGCCCCTGGCGGAAGCTATGCGCCACTGGTCAAAAGGGAGTTTTACCCGGGTTTCTCCGCCAGTCTCCGCTAGAATTGCTACCTCCGTCAGCTGGCCCTTCGTTTTTTTAGCGCTGACCAGAAAGGCACCTTCCGCCCGCAGGTTTTCGAAGCTGGCATCTGCCCAGCTCGCAGGAATAGCGGGCATCAGCTCGATGAAACCGGCGTGCAGGAGCATTTCCTGCACGCCGGCGGCGAAAGCAAAGTTGCCTTCCAGCGTGAAGGGACGGTAGGTAAATTTGGACAAGCCCGATTTGGTCTGATCCCCGTTGACGTGAAAGCTGTTGGGCAGACAAAAGGCCCGGGCAAAGGTAGATAATGCCTTGGCCGCTCCCTCTCCGTCTTTTGCCCGGGCTTTGACACTGCCCAGCCAGGCGTAGGAGTACCCGCACCACCAGTCGGGCCCCACGGCATCGAGCTGGCGGAGCGTATTGGTGATGATAGCCTGCGCCGCCGGGCCATCCTCCCATTTGATCAGCCCCAGCGGGTGAATGGCCATCAGATGCGAAAAATGCCGGTGCGACTCGTTGTAGGGTAGCGAAGGTGCAAACATCAGCTCCTTGTTTTCGGTCAGGGCAAAGTCACCAAACTCGCCCAGGAGTTTTTTCCACTGGTCGGCCTCGGCGGTATGGCCCAGGACGGTAGCCATTTCTGCGCCCGCTTGCAGGGCAAACTTCATGAGCGCCAGATCGTAATTGGTATTCTGAGGAAACCAGGCTTCGAGACTGTTGTTGTGGATTTCCGGACTGGAACTGATGGGTAGCTGCCGCTCGCCCTTTTCGTTAAGGAGGGTAATATTTCCAACGAAGGTACACACCTCTTTGACCCAGGGGTAGGCCCGCTCGCGGAGGAGTGCCTGATCCCCACTGTATTTCCATTGGAGGTAGTAATGGTGCGCCAGCCAGGCTGAGACCGTGGGCGAGAGGGAGTACTGAATCCAGCCACCCATTTCGGTGCCATCAAGGGTGGTGACGCCCGGTACGGCCAATCCTTCTACGCCAAAGTATAGTTTGGTGTAGCGTTTGAAGTTCTCCTTATTTTCGTCCAGATGGTCAAGATATCCCAGGGCTTCTTCGAGGTGGTTACCGCTGTACGAAGGCCAGTAGCTCAGCTGGGTGTTGAGGTCATGGTGAAAATCCCCCTTCCAGGGAGGAATCCGGCCATTGTCGGCTGTCCAGACGGCTTGCAGGGAAATGGGCGGGGCTCCGCGCCGGGCCGCCGAGCCGAATTTATACTGTTCGAGGTACCATTGCTTTTCGAGGCGCTCGTCGGGGATACGAATGGCCGATTTTGTCCAGAAAGCTTTCCACCAACCAGCGTGGCTGGTAAAACTTTGGGCGAAGCCGCCGGGAGGGGTAGCATCAACAACCTTCCGGGCCTGGGGCTGCGGGGCTTTTTCGGGGTAGTGTGACGAAATACTCCATACGCCCTCTACGGTTCCTTTTTTCGTCTCTTTCCACCGGACGGCAATCTCGTAAACAAACCCCCCATATCCTTCCTGCTGATATACGATGGTATTTTTACCCTGGGTGATGGTACCCTGCCGGTAGTTGAGCCGGGCCAGGTCGTCGCCTGCTACGGGGTTCACTTCCCCCCCTTTGGCGATCTCTCCCTGGTATCTGGGAGCAATCAGCTCAGGTACCAGGGCGCTACTGGCGTTAGTGAACTTAAACCAGCCAACGGGCTCGGTGGCGTGGACAAAGGTTTCGAGGCGCAGACCATTTTTCCAGTCGACGGTACAGAGCGCTTTGGCAATATCCAGCCGAACGGATGTTACGGTTCCTGCTGCGGCCAAATCAAATTCAAGCGCTCCGGCTGGGATTTTGGAGGGAGCGGGCTCGCGGTCGTAGGGCGCATCAAAGTACTGCTGCACGGGCTTGTAGTCTTTTTTGGCTACTTGCCCCTGCACCCATTGGTAGCGGAACTCTTCGCGATGAAGACCCGCCATGGGGCGCATATCCCAGATATCGGCCCGGTCCAAAGAGAGCCGGAGGCGGTCGTTCTTCTGCCAGACCAGGCTCCCCACCATCCCATTTCCCAGCGGTATGCCCTCATCCCAACTGCGCGCCAGGGAGTCAAACTGCAAGTCGTGGCGGGGAAGGGGCTGGGCCATCAGGAAGGAGGTACCCACCAGGGCAAGTAAGAAAAAAAAGAGTTTAATGTGTTTGGTCAACATGGGTAGCAGTGTTGGGCTTGAAATGATTTTCTGAAAGTTAGGTCAAATTAGCCTCACCAGTAGGCTAGTGGAAAAACAAAAGGGCCGGCCCTACGCCAGCAGGGGCTTGACGACGTGACCGTGCACGTCGGTGAGGCGGTAGCGCCGGCCCTGGTGCTTAAAAATGAGCTGTTCGTGATCAATGCCCAGCAGGTGCATGACCGTTGCCTGAAAATCATGCACGTGTACGGGGTCTTTCACAACATTGTAGCCAAAGTCGTCGGTCTCGCCGTAGACCAACCCTTTTTTTACCCCCGCTCCGGCCATCCAGATCGTAAAGCTTTTGGGATGGTGGTCGCGGCCGTAGTTGTCGCGCGTGAGTTTTCCCTGCGAGTAGGCGCCGCGGCCAAATTCGCCGCCCCATACCACCAGCGTTTCGTCGAGGAGCCCTCGTTGTTTGAGGTCCAGGATCAGCGCCGCCGAGGCCTGATCCACACTTTTGGCCATCGTTTGGATATCCCTCGGCAGGTTGCCGTGCTGGTCCCATCCCTGGTGGTAGAGCTGCACAAATTTTACATCCTTTTCGATGAGCTTGCGGGCAAGGAGGCAGTTAGCGGCAAAGGTGCCGGGCTGGCGGGAGTCTTCGCCGTAGAGGTCAAAAATATAGTCGGGCTCCCCGGAGATGTCCATGGTTTCGGGTACGGCGGTTTGCATGCGGTAGGCCATTTCGTACTGCGCCATCCGGTAGCTGATTTCGGGGTCCAGGATTTTTTCAAACTGAGCCTGCTGGAGTTTGGCCAGGGAGTTCAGCATCCTTCGGCGACTGGACGTATCAATGCCTTCGGGATTGTTGAGGTAAAATACCGGGTCGGGGCCCGACCGGAACACAACCCCCTGGTGTATGGAGGGCAGAAAGCCGTTGCTCCACAGCTTGGCGTACAGGGGCTGGTCGCCGGGCTTGCCTTTGGAAAGCAGCACCACAAAGGAGGGCAGGTTCTGGTTGTCCGACCCCAGGCCGTAGCTGACCCACGAGCCCCACGAAGGTCTACCCCCCTGTTGGCTACC
Source organism: uncultured Persicitalea sp. (assembly GCA_950075905.1). Lineage (GTDB taxonomy): Bacteria > Bacteroidota > Bacteroidia > Cytophagales > Spirosomataceae > CATMVR01. The sequence goes on from CATMVR010000237.1 coordinate 4,572, forward strand.
CGTCTGGAAAAACGTAATGGCCGGGTCGTGATTGATGGCCTCGGTATGCATGGACCGGATGAACGTAACCTCGTCTACGATGCGGGCGGTGTGGGGCATCAGCTCGCTGATCCACATAGCGTTATTGCCGTAGCGGTCAAATTTGTAAGCGGAGGCGGCGAGCGGGAATTTGCTCTGCCCGGCGGTCATGCCCGTAAGGCGTTGTCCCTGGCGGACCGACTCGGGTAAATCCTGTCCCCACATGGCTTCCAGCTTTGGTTTGTAATCAAACAGTTCGAGCTGAGAAGGGGCTCCGCTCTGAAACAGGTAGATCACCCGCTTAGCCTTGGGGGCAAAGTGCGGTTTGCCCAGGGACAGGTCGCCCGTGAGGGCGGGAGCGGCCCCGGTAGTGACAGAGCTACCCGAAAGCGCAGCGTCGCAGCCGAGGAGCGACGCCATGGCGGCAGCACCGAGGCCCAGGCTGGGTTTGGACAGGAAGTTACGTCGGCTCAACTGCTCATGTACGTGGTTTTCCAGTTCATTGTAGGCGTTCATGGCGTTATCTTTTTATGATAAACTCATCAAAATTCATGACCGTGCTGGCCACTACCGTACCCGCAGCCAGCGCCACGGCGTCTACGGAGGGATCTACGGGGTACTCGCCGGTACCGAGCAGGTCTTTGACCCGTTGGGGGCTTTTCTGGAAAGCACGGTACTCTTCCCGGTAGAGTTCTTTGAGAATCGCAATTTCCCGGTTACTAGGGGGGCGGCTGGTAAGACACAAAAAGGCGTAGGTAATCTGCTGGTCGAGGGTAGGCCTCTGCCGGAGCATCCGCTGCGCCAGCACCCGCGCCGCTTCCACAAACTGCGGGTCGTTCATGACCACCAGAGCCTGCAGCGGGGTACTGGTTTTCTGGCGTTTTACCACGCAGGCGTGCCGCTCGGAGGCGTCGAAGTTGAGCATCATGGGCGGCGGAGCAGTGCGCTTCCAGATCGTGTACATACTCCGGCGGTAGAGGGTGTCACCTTTCTGCACGCGGTAACGCCCGTAGTTGGAGATCGCTTCCCAGATGCCCGGGGGCTGGTAGGGGTACACGCTGGAGCCACCCAGCCGGCGGGTGAGCAGCCCACTGGCAGCCAGGGCGTTGTCCCGAATCTGCTCGGCGCTCAACCGGTAGCTGGGGCTACGGGTATAGAAGGTATTTTCCGGATCTTTCTCAGGGGTACCCTGGCTATACGAGGCCTGCCGGTAGGTAGCCGACATCACGATGAGCTTTTGCAAAGCTTTCATATTCCAGGTACCAGACTTTTCCGATTGCCGAAACTCCGCTGCGAGCCAGTCGAGCAGGGCGGGGTGGGTAGGTAGGTCACCCTGATTCCCGAAGTCATTGCTGGATTCCACCAGACCTTTGCCGAAATACTGTTGCCAGAACCGGTTGACGGCTACCCGCGCAAACAGTGGGTGCTCCTCGTGCAGCAGCCACCGGGCCAGTCCCAGCCGGTTTTTGGGGTACTTGTCGGGTAGTTTGAAAAGCTGCCCGGGCGTGTTGGGTGCTACCTGTTGGGTGGGCGCATCGTAGGCGCCCCGGTTCAGGATGAACGTCTTGCGGGGGTACTTCCGCTCTTTCATCACCATGACGTCAATCTGTGTGTTCAGGAGTTCGGTTTCTTCGCCAATCCACTGCCGGCTTTTGGCGAGACTTTCGCGGTAAGCCGGGTTGATATTTTTCAGGTAGTACGTCTGGAGGTCGGATTGCTGCCGGGGAGTACGCTGAGTAGCGGGAGTTTTCAGGGTAGCCACTACTTCGTTGCGTTGGGTGTACGGGCTGCGGAGTTCTAGCGGTGTGAGCGCCCGGGTGTACAACCGCAGCTCGTCTACTTCGAAGTTTTTGGTAAAGCGGTCGTTGAGTCGGCCTATCTGCAGGTTGTTGATGGCAATGTTGGTTTTGTTTTTTCCGTAAAGCAGGCTCTGGGTCAGGTTGTCGTTGTATACCTGTACCCGCGCGGGCGTACCATTCACCACCAGCTGTACCCCGGCGGCTTTACTCAATCCATCGTAGCTGAAAGCGAGGTGCGTCCATGTATTTAAAGGAAATGCATCGATGGTTTTTAGCTCGATGGCGTTGTCGGGCCATACATGGCTGAGCGTAATGCGGATTCTACCGTCGAGATCCCGAAAAATATTCCAGCCCCGAAACCCGCTCGTAATGTGGTTGGACTTATGAATGAGCGAGCCATCGGTTGTTGCATCGTGCAGGTTGAGCCATACACTAACGGTGAACGGCTGGTTTCTCTCAAAGTAAGCGAAGTCCGGGCCGAAGTCCACGCTGTTTTCTCCGTAAATGTACCGGGCTTTGCCAAAGCGGCCGGGCCGCACGGCGTCGTTTGACAGGCTGTCGTCTCCTTCCGCGTAGCCCTTGTGGTCGGGTCGGGCGAGGTTCTGGAACTCCCTCCCGCTGGGCTCATCAAACGAAAATCGCCCGTAGAGGCCCTGCCGCAGGGGCATCGTGTGCTTTTCAGGCTCTTTTTCGGCCTGCTTCAGCCATCTTTCAAAAGCCTGTTGCGACTGGCTGGTAAGCGAGTTTCGGTTTTTGCTTTCAAACTGAATATGTTCTCTGAGGTAGTTGAGCTGCTTCTCGGCCTCCGGGGTAGGCAGGGTGATGCTCGGGCTCGACTCGCCGTTGTAGGGTATCTGACCGTTTTCGTTGATATTGTTAAAAAACGCAAAAAGCGAGTAGTAGTCTTTCTGACTGATCGGGTCATACTTGTGGTCGTGACAGCGGGCGCACTCCACCGTCATGCCCAGAAAGGTAGTACCGAAGGTATTTACCCGGTCGGCTACGTACTCCGTGCGGTATTCCTCGGAGATAATGCCTCCCTCCATGCTCTGGGGGTGCATGCGGTTGAAAGCGGTAGCCACGCGTTGGTCTTTTTTTGGGTCGGGGAGCAAGTCGCCCGCCA
>CATMVR010000238.1 GCA_950075905.1 uncultured Persicitalea sp.
AAACCCGATTGCCTCGGCTTCTGGAGCCGGAGAACAGATCGTTCTGAAACTGCCTAAAATACAGAAAGTCAATCAGGTAGTGCTGATGGAAGATATTTCCAAAGGAGAACGCGTACGAGAATTTGTGCTGGAAGGAAAAACAAAAAAAGGCTGGCAACCCATTTTTAAAGGCTCCTGCATCGGCCACAAATTCATTCATCGCTTTGACGAAATGGAGGTTTCTGCGGTTCGGCTACGTGTGACTGAATCAAAAGGAGAACCGGATATTTTGGATTTTTCGGCTTTTAGTTTTTTGGATGAATGATTGTGGGTGAGCAAGCGTTCTCATGCCTAATCGTGAGTTCGTGGCAAGGTATAGACTCATTTGATTTTCTTTGGGTCGCACGGTCGGCCGCAGCCGTTGAAAACGCGAGGTGATGCAACACCGATAAGCAATCGGTGTTAGCCGCGCCGCAAATCGGGGTTAGCAGGATTTCAAACGTTAGTTTCGCCCGCTAGGATCAGATGGATTGCGTTTACTAATTTTTGATGAAATTTGGGTGTGACTGAGGATACTTTGCTGGTAATCAATGATTCGTTGAGCAGAAAGAGCTTATGCTTACGGATATAGCTTACAAGAGGAAGTGGTTGGGAAGAATAATCTTCGATACTCAGCGGAAGGGTCAAGGCGTCTTGCCGATATTGACTTGTGATCTGTACCAGTAGGTAATCCCCCGTTTCATTTACCTCATCATTGGAAACTACCAGCGCAGGACGCCTCTTGGTTTGGCTGATGTCAGTGAACGGGAAATTTACGACTACAATATCGCCTTGCTTATAACGAGCCATACTTATTTCAGTAATTCATCCCACCGTTGGTCTTCGTCACTATCCCATTCGTCAGATAGCGAGAATTGTGCCAGTTCGGTAACTTCATCGATTGGTAGCTCCGCTATTGACTTTACAGTGATTTCTATCTCTTGGCCGGCAAAGAGCGTTTTGAGCGATTGCAAAAAGGCTGGGCTGATCTCGTGACTGTGTAAACGAAAGGTAGTTTGCATGACTGTTAACGTTTTTACAAAAATAGCAAATTCACGCTTCTCATACCACCCGCGACTGTTTTTCATCCTCGTTAGATGCGAATACGAATATTGACTGGCATTAGTTATTCGTTCATTCAGTGTTATTGCAGCGACTTGATCATGATCTGGCCGGGTCGGGTAATGATGTCCTCTTAGTCCACAACCGTTATTGGTAGAAAATAGGCACTGTCATGATTACGAGTGTAATATTAGGAAACGGCCATTCTCTTTTTAGTTTTCTTTTACGGGTTTTCGCACGGTCGCCCGCTGGTGTTGCAAACGCGCGGAGATGCTACCCCAGCGGGCGACCGCCCTGTTTGCAAATCAGTGTTAGCTGGATTGCTGGATATGAATTGAGATAACTTTAAAGATTTGTAGCACAAAGGCTTACACTAGTAGTTTGATGACAAGGCTGCCTTTATGGATAAGCTTACCTTAATCCACAGCTATCCATGCAACAGTTCGATTCACTGGCAGATGTACTACCTTATTTTTTGGCCTTGCCCTCTGATGCCCTGCTGGAAGCCCGGCACCAGAACCACGCGCTCGTCCCGGCTCAGCGGGGCATTTACTTCTGGTTTCTGCGGGAAGAAGGTTTCGAAAAGCTGAGCCAAAAGCTGCAGGTACTTCTGCTCCCTCCCCAACATACCCTAAAAGTAGGGAATGCCTCCCTGGTGTACTACGGACACCTCGGGGCGTACAGCAACCTGCAGTCGGTGCAGGTGGCGGACAATCTAAAATTCTACTTCCAGTCGGAGATTCCGCACAAGCCCATCGAATACAGCCTCGAAGGCTACTCTTTCCTGTCCTGCTTTCGAAAAACCATCAGTGGCCTGCTTACGGACGATCTACTGGCTGGGCAGGAAGCCGTAAAAGCATTCTTCCACGACTATCTGCGGATCTACTTTCTGGCCTATGGCGCTACCACCGAAGAAGAGGGAGTAGTGGCCCGTAACGCCGCAAAATCAGACTTTCGCCACATAAGTCTGGCGATAGCCGGGCTCAGTCATTCCCGTATAGCCGGAGGTGCTTATGCCGCCAAAGGTGTTTTGGTCTATGATAATTATGGGCCTGAGGTAAGGTTCATCCTGGAAAGCCGGCGTTACTTCGCGGAGTTGAGGACGTTGGCTACGATCCGGGAAAAGTATCAATTGGACGAGGAGGCCGGGAAGGATCTGATGGAACCCAGGGTGTTTTTTGGATGAAGGGGGGGGATCATCTCTTTGGATCGCGTTACAAACGCGAGGTGAGGTACCTCTGATTCCAAATCAGGGTTAGTGGGTGATGCGATAGGTGGATTTTGTAATGTTCTTTTGAGCTGTTTGCTAGCTCTGATTTGGAATTGGTGATTGCGGGTTTGCTTTTCTTCGGATCGCACGGTCGGCCGCAGCCGTTAAAAACGCGAGAAGATTCAACACCCAATTACAAATTGGGGTTAGCGGGTTGTGGCGTTTGGTCTTCGGGGCCGATGCACGGGGCCGGCCCACTGGCGGCCAATTATTTTTAGCATGGATTCATCTTGGGATAACTTCGGCACAACGAGGGTTCATTGATGAGATCTAGCTAGAAGGAAGCTTAACAAATTCCGCAAGTACGGTTTGTGTTATCTTTTCTACTGCAGACTTATATTCAGAATGATCCAGACTAAATGATTGGCCAAATTTAAATCTCAAAAGAGTAAAAATCATTGGAAATGAACTTACCTTCATTTCCTCAGAAAAGTTGGTAGCGGCTTTCATCAACATAACACCATGCATCATCTCAGGAATTTTACCTTGCATGTTTTGATAAGCGTTAGTTAATGATGTTCGAGCTAGAGGCGCTAATTGCTCATTGATTAAGTCGTAAGTATTTTGATTCATGGCAAATATGGTTTTTGTTAGTGGTATATGCTTTGCATATAATTCTATGTTCGAAAGTACCAAATTTATTCCTTTTTCCTCAACTGTCTACTAATAATGGCTCGGTATTTTTATTAGAAGGGGTATACCAAAGATAGCTAAGACAAAGTCAAGCAAAAAAGTACAATTTTTCAAGCCGCGGCCCTGTGGTGGACAAATGCAGGGTCATAGGGCACCTGCGACCTGACGACGGCGAATATCTGATCGACGACCGTGGCGGAGCCGGCCGTACTTAACTCGCAAAAGGTAAGCCGAACCAAGCCCTCACAACGTTTTAATTTTTAGGTTTCGGAACGATATCCCTTTGGACCAATCCTGTAACGCGATTCGTCCCTGCATGTGCTTGCCAAACTCAGGAAACGTTTTGAATCCACTGTTAGCCACCGACTCTTTCCAACGGCTGGAATTGAAATCTTCCTGCGTTGTCAGGACGCCATTCAAATAAAATTCGATTTTTCCATCCACCTGTTTGATGCGGGACTGATTCCATGCACCGGCGGGCTTGGGCTCGACCGGATTCAGGGGGGGATAAAAATTAAATAACGTGCCGGGTCTTTTGGCGGGGCTCATCTCGTAGTCCGGGTGGGCTTTATCCAGCAATTGGTATTCAGGGCCGGAGGTCCAGGTGGTTGGAATGTCTTCCCGCTCCAGCACATTGATAAAAACCCCGCTGTTGCCCCCCTCGGATATTTTCCACTCGAAGGCAAGTTCGTAATTCTTAAACACCTGATCCGATACCAAATCGCCATGCGCGGTCGTGTCAAAGATAGGCTGGCAATACAGTTCGCCATTTTGCACAGTCCAGGCAGAAGGCACATTACCCTGATTGTACAAATGCCAGCCTTTCAGGGAGGTACCATCAAAAAGCAATTGCCAGCCGTCTTCCTTTTCCTGGGACGTCAATTGATTAGGTACGTCCTCGTTGGTGCTACACGAGGTCAACAGATAAGTCATTACCCCCACGATGGTAAAAAGATATTTCAACTGGTTTTTCATACTTTATTTTGGACTGTTAGGTACAATGATTCGGTAAACTTTGGACACTGGTTTTAATAAAACAGGCGTGTTAGTTTTGGGTATCTGACATCCACAAACCGAAACACGCCTACGGAAGGGCAAGCCCTTACCAGCGTAATAATAGCAAAAGCCACTGACCTGAGCAAATGCCGCCGCCAATTTCAGAGCTACATCCTATGCTGCTTCTTTGTTTTAGCTATCGGAGGAGCGCAGACCATAGCGAGGCTTGGCTGATGTTCCATGGTTTAGCAAGTTATCCATCGCTAACCCTGATAGAAAATCAGGGTTAGCGATGTCACAAATCTGGGTTAGCGGGTAAAATAGTTGTATTGGGTTTCCTTTTGCTATCATGGTATATCCTGAGAGGGTCCGGTAAAGTGTGCCCCTAAATTAGATCACCCCAAGGGACTCAGTTTAAACGAACCAGGACGAGGCTAGTAAGGGTAAAATTGACTGATTATCAGAACAAAAAAAGGATAAATACCGGTGTTTTTGCTTTTCTACCCATACAGAAGATCACTATATTCAACCTAACCCTTTCAGACCCATGAAAAACAAATCCAATCAGGACTCGCGTCGCGAATTTCTGGTCAAGGCAGCCACCGCCGCGATGGCTGCTCCGCTCTTACTAAGTGCATCAGCCCAGGCGGCTGGCCGTGCCTCCCGACTCCGACATGCCTGTATCGGCGTGGGCGGTATGGGATGGGGAGACTTTAACCAGTTTAAAAAACATCCGGGCGTAGACATCGTGGCGCTGTGCGATGTGGACGAAAATAACCTGAAACGGGCCGCCGAACTCGTGCCCGGTGCCCGCACCTATACCGATTGGCGGGAAATGTTCCGGGTGGAAGCCAGCGCCATTGATTCGGTGAATGTAACAGTACCCGATCACAATCATTTTCCCATTGCGTATCAGGCCATTCGGCTCAAAAAACATGTGTATTGCCAGAAACCCATGTGCCATGATGTGGCCGAAGTACGGGAGCTTACCAAAGCGGCCGCGAAAGCCGGCGTTACCACGCAGCTGGGTACGCAGGTCGCTTCTACCTTTGGCGATAGAACAGCCGTGCAGTGGATAAAACAGGGTATTATCGGCAAAGTGAAGCATGCCTATCTGTGCTCTAATCGTCCTGGTGCCGTAGCGAAGTACCGCCTTGTGGGCCCCCGGCCGGCCGAGGGGCAGGAGCCCCCGGCGCATCTGCACTGGGATCAGTGGATCGGTACCGCCCCGGTGCGGCCCTATGCTCCGGACATCTACCATCCGTCTATCTGGCGCACCTGGCAGGACTTCGGTACGGGTTGGTCAGGGGATATCGGTTGCCATATTTTTGATGCCGTCTGGAAGGGGCTGGGCATGAAAGCTCCGCTGTCGGTGCAGGCCGAGGTACAGAAGTCCTGGGAGGAGTCGGCCGAACGAAGGGCCGATACCTGGCCGCAGGGCAACCACATCAGCTGGGTATTTCCGGGCAATGAACTGACGGAGTCGGATACCCTACCAGTAGAATGGTTTGACGGGGAGTTTTACCCCCCCCAGGAAATCAGGGATTTATTTACCGAAGGCGAATACCCGGCCGAATCGGCCATGCTGATTGGTACCGAAGGGGCCCTGCTGATTCCCCATCAAAAAATGCCCGTGGTAATTCCGTCGGGTAATGTAAAAGCGTATAGTAACCCTACGTTAGCGGAACGAAACCATTACCATCATTTTGTGGATGCCTGCCTGGGTGGTGAAAAAACGGAATCTCATTTTGCTCAGTCGGGTCCGATGACGGAGGCCGTTTTGCTGGGTACTGTGGCCATTCGGGTACCAGGCCAATTGTTGAAGTGGGATTCGGCCCGGATGAAATTTTCTAACTATCCGGCCGCCAATCAATACCTGCGGCGCACCTACCGGAAGGGGTGGGAAGTAAGGGGTGTGTAAAGCGAAGCGTGGGAATGGGCGGGGTGTTTGCCGGAGCACTCCGCGCTTCTCCCTTATCAGGCTGGGTTACCTGGTCACTACATGAAACCGCGTAAGGTAACACTCATCCCCGTTCATCACCATCGAAATCCCCCAATCAATACCAGCCGCGGAAACGGAACGGTCGGTTAGGTCTGGGCGGTAGACGCCCATCGCAATGGGTCTATTGGTTGCTTTGACAGCCAGTCGGTTAGTCGTAAAATCAATACCGTCCGGGGCATATTCGAAGGTACTCGATAGGGACGCGAGGGCTCCTATGCCGGTACCCTGCTGCCAAAGCATTACTTCGTGGCTATTGGGTAGGATCGGGGCATCCAATTTGGTAAACGGACCTTCCGGATATTTGGAGAAAGCAACCCCCATTTGGGTGTGGGTCGGGCCACCCTCCCCGTGGGTGCGGGCGCGGCCCTTATGGTACATCCAGTAGAGGCCGTTTCGGTAAAACAAAACAGCATCGTCTACCCGGTAACTATCAAACTTATCGGGTTCGGGACTGATCTTTACGATGGGTTCGCTGCTTACCCTCAGGAAGGGGCCATCCGGCGAGGAGGCCACCGCTACCCCAATGCCCGTAATGTCGGTGGTCGAATTGTTTTCAAACTCGCCCTTTTGGTTCCCGGGAGTAGGCTTTACGCCGGTATAGTACAGGTAGTAGTTACCGTTAGCGAATAGTATATTGGGGGTGAACGTAGCCTGGGAGTCAAACTTACCCTTCGCTCCGACGCCCAGGGCTTCGCCCCGCTCGATCCAGGTAAACCCTTCGTCCTGGGAGGTAGCGTACCAAACCGTACCCCAATACCCCGGAGAGCGCCCGTATATTTTGGTGTAATACACGTAGTAGGTATCTCCCACCTTAATCACGTCACTGGGGTCACGGCGGGTGCAGCCTTTTTCGTGGCCAATGCCTTTGGTATCGGTGAATTTAAAATCGAGACTGGCAAAATATTTTTTCAGATCCTGGGCGATAGCAGGACTCGCCAAAAGGAGAAACACAACTAGCAAACATCCGGGGTACGTGGTCTTCATGGTATTCTATTTTTGAACGGAACGTTTTGTGTAAATAGCCAGGCGCAGGCTTCGGATAGCATTGAGAAGAGGCTTTAAAACGAAGCCCGATACGCCTCATCCGGCCAGCTGACCACTCTTTTTAACTGCTTGTTGTAAGGCAGCTGGGCCTGCCGTTGCCGTAGGTACTGGCTTAGTTCGGCAGCCATCTTTTTGGTGGTTTTAGGGTTAGCCTTGCTCAGATCGCTTTTCTCGCCGATATCATCATCCAGGTTATAGAGCGACAATTTCTCGGTTTTGTGATCGTAGATAAGCTTCCATTCACCTTTCCGCATCGCCGAATGAAAACTAATGCCCGGCCCGCTCTTTCCCCATTTGTTGGGGTAGTGCCACACCAGAAGCTTTTTGTCTGCCTTTCCTTTTTGAAATTGAGAACTAAAATCCTGGCCATCGATCACCTGCGGTACTCCGTAGTTCTTTACGTTGGCCATGCGCAGGATGGTGGGGAAGAAATCTTCAATAATAACCGGGTAGGTCGAGACCGTCCCGGGCTGGGTAC
>CATMVR010000239.1 GCA_950075905.1 uncultured Persicitalea sp.
CGAAGCGCAGGCTATGACGCTCCGCCTGCCCAAAACCGGCATGGCCGTAACTACCGACATCGGTAATCCAAACAATATTCACCCTACCAACAAGCAGGATGTTGGCCACCGCCTGGCGCTGGCCGCGCTACACGTGGCTTATGATAAGGACGTGATATATAGGGGGCCAACCATCAGCACTTCGGCGTTTGATGACGGAAAAGCGATTCTTGGTTTCAACCACGTGGGGGGCGGCCTGAAAGTAAAGGATAAATACGGCTACCTGAAAGGGTTTGAAATAGCGGGACCGGATAAGAAGTTTTACTACGCGCAGGCCCGTATCGAGGGCAATAAGGTCATTGTCTCCCATCCTGAGGTACCCAACCCTACCACCGTGCGCTACGGCTGGGCCAACTCGCCCACTGATAATAATCTTTATAATGCCGAAGGGCTACCCGCAGCACCTTTCCGGACGGACAACTGGAAGGGTTTGACGGAGGGAAGGCGGTTTGAGTAAATGTGATTTGCTACCGGAACACCTCCGCCAGCTCCACACTCATGTCCGGAAAAATGACCGACTGCGCCACCTCCACGGCGGGCTGTAAACCGATATAACGCTCGGCTTCGTTGAGAACGTAGATTTGCACCGACTCATCGAGCGGGTGGACGAGCCAGTACTCGCGGACGCCCGCTTCCTCGTAGAGCTCAAACTTGTCCTTCATCTCCCGGCGGGTATTGCCCGGCGACAGGATTTCAACCACGAGATCGGGAGCCCCGTTGCAGCTTTGGTTGTCTTCCAGCTTGACGGGGTCGCAGACCACGCAGAGATCGGGCTGCACTACGGTGAAAATTTCCCTGTTTGCTTTGATGGATTTTTTGCGATTGTAGAGCCGCACATCGAAGGGGGCTGCGAAAAGCCGGCAATCCTTCTGTCGAAAATAATTAAAAAGTAAGCCACTAAGATTGCTGGATATGATCTGATGCCGGATACTGGGCGCGGGCGTCATTGGAAAAATCTTTCCCCGTAGCAATTCGACCCGCTCGTCAAACTTCCATTTCAGGTAGTCGGCGTACGAGTAGGTTCCGTTAAGGTCCAACTGGGACAAATCGGTGATAGCTTCCATAGATGAAGAAAATTGCTCTTTCAAATGTACACTAAAAACGCAGCATAAACCATGCCCGGCCAGCAAACCAGAGGCCACTACCGCGCGGCCTCCACAATGTAGGCTGGCGTCTCGGGGTCGTTGGCAAAAAACTCTTTGGGTACCGAGCGGCTGAGGGCCCATCGATCTATCCAGGAAATGCCGTAGCTACCAAATTTGGTGATTGCTTCCTCATAGGCTTTGTCTTGCAGGGCTTTGGGGAGGTCTACAAAAGCATAACCGTTTCGCTGGTACATCTCAGCCAAATCATCGAGGTAATCGGCATTGAGCAGACTGGCGTGGATCAGCAGGGTTTGCGGAATCTGCCGGTCAAAAAGCTTCTCGCTCGCCTGCTCGTAGAAATGCACTTTGGCCTCCATGTACTTTACATAGTCGGCGCCAATGCGCTTCATCTGCGCCAGCTCTTTGTTTTTGTGGGCATTGGAGTAGGCCTTGGCAAACAGATAGTCTGCATTATCGATCGTCACGGGTGCTTCCGTATAGCCCTGCGCGGTCAGGAAACCGGCCAGCGAGTCGTACCGCGCCTGACTCTGCCCGATATGCAGAAACGGGTGCCGGAAATACCGCCACGGCAGGCCGGCCTTTTTGCTTAGCGGAGGCGTAATCACCGCGCCCTTCTTTACGTCGCTGGCAAAGTCGGTGAAGGTAGCCCGATGGTAGTCAGTATGCGCAAAGGTATGGTTGCCTAGTTCGTAGCCGTTGTCAAGCCACTGCCGCAGCAGCGCTACCCGCTCGTCTTTCAGCTTGCCGGATTCATACAGCTTTCCCTCGTTCACAAAGCCGATGGCGGGTATGTTGTATTTTTTGAAATGCGAAATCAGCTTACGGGTGATTTCTTCCTCGTTGCCTTCTCCGTAGGCTACGGTAGGCAGGTCATCTACGGTGACGCAGATTTGTTTGGGCTGGGCGGTGGCCGTAAAAAATGCCAGCAGGAGCACAAGGCTAACTAGTTTTTCCATAAGTTAAACGAAACAAGTTTGGATAACTGGTCAGAGATTTCTAATAATGTTCTCTAACGATTTCTTACCTCGCTTCCATTTTTTTCAACAATTCAACATCGGCTTTCCATTTGCTGACCTCTTTCTCATACGCGGCCTGCGTTTTGATAATCCGAAGCAGGTGGGGCGACCCTTTTTTGATGGTCTCCGTGCGAAGATCCACTTCAACGCTCTGGATGGCGTATTCCATTTCCTTGCGCTCGGCCAGAACTCTCCGGTACTCGAATACCTGCTCGACGGGCGATTTCAGGAAGTGTGTCAATATCTTTAATGTTTTTTCGTAGTAGCCGGTAGCGTTCGGCACGGGCCTGGACCAGTCGGCCGGTGGCTGAGGCGGATTTTCCACCCGCCGCGTCAAGTCCACCCGACAAACGGCCAGTATGCTAGTAGCCAACCGATTGCCTTTATCTGCTTTCAGGGTACCCTCAATCAGCACATCATTTACGTAGTCCCGGGTAAGTTGCCGGGTCAAGGCTTCGGTTGTGTTTTTGAGCCAGGTAGCATCCTCCGACTTTGCGGTGCTCAATGCCAATACATACTGCACCATACGCTTTACATGTACAGCGGCATCTTTTCCAAATAGATTCAAAACACTCAGATAGTCGGGAATACATTCCGTTTGATTTTGTACCAATGTTTTGTGTTTACCAAGTTCTGAAAGCAGCCTCAGCACCGCCAGGAGGTGACACGTTACCGGAATTCTAGCCCGCTGAGCGGCGGCGGTAAATAAGGGGTCTATCAAACTGTCAGTAAAGGTTTCAATTAAGTTTACCCAACTCTCCACCCTGATCTGTGCAAAATATTCCAGCAGTAAATCTGTACCCCGGGCCCGAAGATATCTTTCATCGTTCAGGTTGATAAGCCATTCGGCAATCGGACTGTAATCGGCATCCTCAGAAGAAGTATTGATCGGCAGACCCGCTTCTACTAATGTTCTGACTAGCGCTTGTTCATCCTTGCCAATCGTATTCCAGCGACGATTGTAGTAATGAATCCATTCCAGCTTATTTTCCGACGTAAGATCGACCAGCATATCGTACTGGTATTTTTTGGGCCACAGAAAAACGGCCCCGTAATGGTACCAGTATGCCATTTCCATACCGGCATTTCCCGTATAACCTTCGGCCTCTTTTTCTATGGGCTCCCCCTCATTGAGTTGGAAGGGCGAAATCAGGTCTTCCGCTTCGACCTGAATATTCCGTAAAGGCGGCACTCCTTCCGACATCCAGTGCTCTATCTCGATGTATTCGTCAAACACCTCGCCCATGGTGCCACTGGTCAGATCATCGTCATAATAGTCATCATAGTAGCCTCGCCCCGACCGGGAAGACCGGTGGTCATCTATTTCCAGTTCTCCCGTCTGAAAGGAAGTTACCAGCCCCAGTTTGGCGTAGAAGCCAGCCTTTTCGGCCGCCATCAGGAGCGCCTCCGCCTTGGGACGGTCGTTTAGTTTGAGGGCCTCCATCGTGAAGTTGGCAGGCGTGTACTGATGCCCCAGCAGCACAATTTTAGGAATATCCTGATCTTCCTCGCAGGTTTTCAGAATCGTGGCCAGTTTATCCACATACCCGCCCAGTTTGTGTATCTGTACGGCTTGCTTTCCCTTTGTTTGAACCAGATTATACACCAGGCACACCCTGTGGCCCGACTTAATGGGTTTTATTTCGTGCTCGCAGTCAGCGTAAAAAGCCGCGAAGGGTATTTTGTACTGTCTGGTAGGCTCTGCAAAATCAATTTCTTTCGTTTTTCCGTCAAAACTTACCAAAAGCTCCCCGCCAGTATGCTGTGCTGGCAGGCCAACGATGAGCGTACCAAACATCCCCTTTTCTTTCTCAGAATCCTTATGAGGCAGGAAAAAGTCTCCCTCTTCATAAATCAGGAGCTTGTACAAATTGGCCGAAACGGAATGCCCTTCCAGGCCCAAATCCGGCTTAATTTCCTGCACCAGGCTTTCAATAAAGCTATTCCAGTCCCTATTGCTGAATGTAATTTCGCCGGCATCAATCTCCCAGGCACTTCTGACGGTCGTGTCCAGAACAGTTTTGCTCCCTTTGCCAAAGGGAGCCTTACGGGCCAACTTTACCAGCTCCCGGACCTGGACGGAATTGATTGGAAAACCCAATTCATCCATACCCCGAATCTCCAAACCCGGAAAAAGAAAAGGCTTGCTTCCGCTGCTCAGGAAAGAACCACTCCCCTTTATTTCCCCCAAAACTTCGAGTAAGCGCGTATTGAAATCAGCCATAAGTTTGCTTGTTGGATCAAAAGACAAAGGTAAAAAATTTACATACCTAGTCCAGCACCAGCCGAAATCCGATCCGGCTAATCCGAAAGGAAGGAATATTGGAGCTGCGCCGGGTGATCCGGATATTCTGCGGAAAATCGTCCCAACTCCCGCCGCGAAACACCCGTTCGGTACCCGTAGCCGGGCCCTGCGGGTCTGTTTGCGGCTCGTTGGTGTAGGGGCCAAACCAGTCGGCGCACCACTCATACACGTTGCCAGTCATGTTGTGCAGGCCCGGTTTGTTTGGTGCAAAGCTGCCGACCGGTACCGTTTTTCCCCGAAACTCCCCCACCAGGGAGTAGGGCTTTTTGTAATTGACCCGGCCTTCAAAGTTGATCTCCGCCGGGTTGGCCTCGTCGCGCCCGTTGCCAAAGCGGGTACGGGTACCGCTGCCTCCGCCCGCCGCATACTCCCACTCGGCCTCGGTGGGCAAGCGGTAGCGGGCACCCGTGCGGGCGTTGAGTTTTTGCAGAAACACCTGCACATTGTCCCAACTTACCTGCTCAATGGGGCACTCGTCGCAATTTTTGAAAAAGCTGGGAGTATTGCCCATGATCTCCTGCCACTGTTGCTGGGTCACCTCATACTTCCCCATCCAGAAGCTGCGTACAGTTACCGGATGAGGGGGAGTTTCATTCTCCTCACCTTCTCCCCGGCTGTCACCCATCGTAAAGGTACCCCCTTCGATCCGTACCAGTTCGGCAAAAGGAAGGTCCAGGTAGGCTTTGGCGGTAGTACTTGCCGGTTCGGTTTTGACCGGAAAGGGGGAAGGTGGGACGACACGGGCAGACGATGCCGCTGACTGCACAAACACAAAATCGCCCTGCAATTTATCATAGCGGCCCGGCACCTGCCTGCCGGCGCTGCGCTTCTCTACCTCAATACTGGTCTGGTCCAGAATAGTGCGGATGCCCTGGTTGGAAGTAGTTAGGTACCGCAGCAGGGCTCCCGTAAAAAGGCCGTTGCGTTCGTCCACATTGTCGTCAGCGGTGCTGCCCTCTTCGGTAGCGTATACTACCATGCTGCCTCGGGGGTTGTTGGAGGGCTTCACCAGCCCGGCGTTCAACGAAACATCCCGCTGGGTGGCGTTGCATACTTTCAGGTCGGGTACGTTGCGGCAGGCATCCAGAAATACGAAACTGTTACGAACACCCTGGGCTGAAATATCGCCCAGTATCCGGTTGAGCGATACTCCATACTCTTCAATTTGATCCAGGCAACTGATGTCGGCATCCACGGGCATCAGGTAGTTCTTCCCTCCGTAACTCAGCCCGTGGCCGGAGTAGTAAAAAAGCGCCACATCCGACCGGCCCAACTGCCCTTTGAATCGATTGACCGCCCCCATCAGCGTCCGGTAGTCGGCATTGGCAACTTTGATGACCTCAAAACCCAGCTTCTGCAGCGCCTCCGTCATGTCTGTGGCGTCGTTCAGGGGATTGCGCAGCACGTTCATTTTTCGATAGTCCTTATTCCCTACCACCAGGGCAATCCGCCGTTCGGTACCGGCCGGAGCCTCGCCCTCTACGGGTTTCAGGCCTCTGGACTGGGCCCAGGCAGCAGGGCCTGTCCAAAGGAGCAGAAGTATCAGGAGGAATTCTTTCATGAAAATGTGTAAGTAAGACCGGTAGCAATTGGTTATCAGTACTGTACAGTGGGAGGCTTATTTCTGCCTAAACTTACGCGGAAAACAGAAATAAATCCAGCAGACCAGGAGAAACTACCTATTCGGTATGCAATGCGGGTCGATTGGTTCAAAAACCTGCCAGAGCCATACAAAAGCACCCTTTCACTACTCAGCCCGCCCGCATGGTTATTTTTCTATTTGTATAATTATTATTTTGCAAATAGACATATTTAAAAAATTATATTCTTCGTTTTATGGTAAATTCACAATGAGTGAATATATTTAGGGCCGTAAAACGGTAAACCTCCTTTATCTTAAAAATCATGAGACGCCCATTTTTGACCAACAACTGCGTGTTATCGGTTGATACAAGCCACAGCATGCACAGAACCCTGATTCAACACAGAAAAATCGCTCAATTGATCTGCTTACCTAAACAGACCACCCTGCTTGATCACCTTTTGGGGAAATCTTCTATTTCTTCTTTTGTGTATTTTCTAAATTAGATATAAGCAAAAATCTAAAAAGTACAATCGGCAGATCCTGATATCCACGGGGTCTGCTTTTGCTGTTTTACGGTTGCTGCCAAAATCAAGTAGTTCAATCGGCTGCATGCGTAGACATCCAAGGTAGATTGCGCCTTTTCTTTCCTTTATTTGCATCGTGCTCAGGGATTTTCAGAACAAAAATCTTTGGCCATCATTCCTCAACAAGCTCTCTTATGAATCACCTTTCCAAACTCCTGTTTGCCAGCTTTTTTACCCTGGCTTCCCTGCTTGCCACCGGACAGCCGAAATCCGCGCCGGAAAGTACCGATGCCTTCAACGCTACTACTTTTTCAGGATTAAACTTCCGGTCTATTGGTCCGGCGGTCACGTCGGGCCGAATCTCAGACTTCGCCGTCAACCCAACCAATACCAGCGAGTACTACGTGGCCACCTCGGCGGGCGGCGTGTGGAAAACCTCCAACCACGGGGTTACGTTCAAGCCCCTGTTTGACGGGCAGGGCTCCTATTCCATCGGCTGCGTCACGCTGGCACCCACCAACCCCAGTGTGGTGTGGGTAGGAAGCGGCGAAAATAACAACCAGCGCTCGGTATCCTACGGAGATGGGGTGTACAAAAGCGAAGATGCGGGTAAAACCTGGAAGAACATGGGGCTGAAAAACTCTGAGCATATTTCCGAAATCATCGTCCACCCCACGAACCCCAACATTATATACGTAGGTGCTTACGGACCGGTATGGAGCGAAGGCGGCGACCGGGGCGTGTACAAATCTACCGACGGCGGCGCTACCTGGACCAACATAAAATCAGTAAGTGCCTACACCGGCTGCAACGACCTGGTCATGGACCCGCGCAACCCCGATGTACTGTACGCGGCCTTTCACCAGCGCATGCGGAAAGTATATACCTACATTGGCGGCGGGCCGGAGTCGGCCCTTTACAAAT
>CATMVR010000240.1 GCA_950075905.1 uncultured Persicitalea sp.
TGGGCGGGTACTTGATGGGTGTGTTAGCGTACATACCCTTATGCCGCTGCGCGGGCTGAAACTCGGCGTGGACGGCCTTGTGCGACAGGTACAGAAAAAAAGGCTTCGACTTGTCCTGCTGATCAAGCCATTTTATGGCGTAGTCGGTCAGCAGGTCGGTAATGTAGGCGCTGTCGCCGTGCGCTACCTGCTTGCCATTGATGTTGAATGTCGGGTTGTAGTACACGCCCTGCCCCCGGAAACTCAGCCAGTAGTTGAAGCCCGGCTGGGGCATGTCGTCGGTATCGCCCATGTGCCACTTGCCCAGGAAGGCCGTTTTGTAGCCCGCCTTTTGCAGGTACTGCGGAAAAAACATCAGGCCTTTGGGCAGCGGCGCCTGATTGTCCACAATGGTATGCTTGTGCGGGTACTGACCCGTCAGGATGGTAGCGCGACTGGGCGAGCAGAGCGACGTAGCCACAAAGGCGTTCTGCAGGTGCGCTCCTTCGCGGGCCATGCGGTCCAGGGCGGGGGTTTTGAGGCCCGCAAACTTATCCATGAAGCCCAGGGCATCGTAGCGGTGGTCGTCGGCCAGGATGAAGATAATATTTTTGGGCGCGGGAGGGGCCGTGGCAGTACTTGCCGTAAAACCGGGCCACTGTACCGTAAAGGAGCCCAGTGAAATCAGTCCCCCGGTAATGGCCAGGCCAAGCAGGACCTTATTTCTAAAATTAGCAAACAGCATACGAATCAGGTTTTTTAATGAAAAAAAAGTTTTATTCAAGCAACAGGGGCGAGGGTTGATTATAAAGTAAGAGTGGTAGAGTAAAAATTTAATTATATAAATTAATTTTATATATAAAATACCTACTAATAAAATTAACTGGTATCTTGGTAGCAAAAAACCAGACAGCCATGACAACCCTTACCCAAAAAACTCCTGCTACAGTCTCCAAAGCTACCCCGAAGAAATCGGCCTTCCGCGAATGGATTGATTCGATTGCCT
The DNA here is from genome assembly GCA_950075905.1 of uncultured Persicitalea sp. Classification (GTDB taxonomy): domain Bacteria; phylum Bacteroidota; class Bacteroidia; order Cytophagales; family Spirosomataceae; genus CATMVR01. Next base: position 986 of record CATMVR010000240.1, read on the forward strand.
TTGCCGTAGTAGCCGCTACCCTGATCCGGTGGCTTTTTTTCAGCGCGTACATGATTCCTACCCCCTCGATGGAAAACAGCCTGCTCGTGGGGGAGTACCTGTTTACCAGCCGCCTGCACTACGGGGCCACTACGCCCATCACGCCGCTGCAACTCCCGCTATCGCATCAGACCATCTGGGGCACGTCGCTGCCGGCCTATCTGGACTGGATTCAGCTGCCGCAGTTTCGGCTGCCGGGTTTTTCATCCGTACAGCGGGGCGATGTGGTGGTGTTCCATCTGCCCGTGGAGCACCCGGCACTTTATGAAAAATACGGAGTCGTATTGCCTGATCTGAAACCGCATCCCCTGGATCAGCGCACGCACTATATCAAGCGTTGCGTAGCCATTGCCGGCGACCGGTTGGAACTGGTGGATGGTCAGGTGCTCGTCAATGGAAAGATCACGGGTACGCCGGCCGGTGTACAGGGGGAATATTTTGTAGCAACCACCACTGCGGTAAACGAAACAAACGTATTCAGGCGCAACGGCATCACCGATTTTACGGCCTATACGGAAACCTACGGAGATACAGCTGCTGCCAACGACGAACCGGGGTACCTGGTAAAGACCACGAAAGAACATATCGAGATGCTGAAAACCTACGATTTTGTGCGGCGAATCTCACCGGTTATTCATCCCGGAAGTATCAAAGAAAGCTACCTGTTTCAGGCGGTTGACACCCTGCGCTGGAACATCGATCAGTACGGGCCCCTGTTGGTACCCCAAAAAGGGCTAACGGTTGCGCTCACGCCCGCAAACGTGGCCATTTACGGAGAAGTAATTCAGTGCCACGAAGGTAACGAAGGCATAGACCTAGCGGAGGGGGAAATCAGGCAGGCGGGAAAAAGGCTGAAGGAGTACACCTTTCGGCAAGACTATTACTTCATGATGGGTGATAACCGCCACAACTCCGCCGACTCGCGGTTTTGGGGCTTTGTGCCACAGGATCATGTGGTGGGTAAAGCCGTCTTTGTGTGGATGTCCATTGACCCTGATCCCGTAAGTTTTTTGAAAAAAATAAGGTGGGAGCGTTTGTTCAAAACCATAGATTAAAGGGAAAACGGACCGTTCCGGGGGTTTTTCAGCCGCTGAGCACGCAAAAGGCCGATTATTAACGACGCAGTTCGTAATTTTCCCAAAAAAACTACGCGCCTATGCTTGTCATTACTACTCACAATGTTGAAGGAAAAAAAATAACGAAGTACATCGGTATCGTCAACGGGGAAGCCATCATTGGGGCCAACTTTGTTAAGGATTTCTTCGCCAATATCCGCGATGTGGTTGGTGGGCGGGCCGGTTCCTACGAGCAGGGTCTGCGCGAAGCCAAAAGCATCGCTATGCGCGAAATGATGGAACAGGCGCAGCGCCTCGGTGCCAATGCCATCGTGGGCGTAGATCTCGACTACCAGGCCATTGGCACCAACGGCTCCATGCTCATGGTCAGCGCCAACGGCACGGCGGTGGTAGTGGAGGGGTGAGTGGTTATCAGTTATTGGTTATCTGTTATTGGTTATTCGTAATTCACTGAAAGTCAATAATTTACAAAAGTAAAAAATAACTTGTAGTGCTATCCTCACCCAGACCAGCCAACCAATAACAAGTAACTAATAACCAATCACCAGTAACTAAAACACCCCCCGGGCAATCTGCAGTACGTTGTCGGACTTGCCCATGGTGTAAAAGTGCAGCACGGGTACGCCGTAGCTGACGAGTTCTTTGCATTGCTGAATGCCCCACTCTATCCCTACCTGCCGCACGTCTTTGTCGCTTTCGCATTTTTCGGCTTCCTGAACGAGATCGGAAGGCATTTGCAGATGAAAAATACGGGGCAGAATGGAAAGCTGTTTTTTGGTAGAAAGGGGCTTCAGACCCGGAATAATGGGTACCATGATCCCCTCCGCGCGGCAGCGCTCCACAAACTGGAAGTACTTCTGATTGTCGAAAAACATCTGCGTCACGATGTACTCCGCCCCGGCGTCCACCTTTCTTTTCAGGTAGTCAAAGTCACTGTCGAAGCTTGTGGCCTCAAAGTGCTTTTCGGGATACCCCGCCACGCCGATACAAAAATTGGTGGGAGTAGCCTCGGTTTCTTCGTGCAAAAGTTTTCCCCGGTTCATGTCCACTACCTGGCAGATGAGGTCTGAGGCATAGGCGTGCCCTCCTTCTTTGGCCTTGAACACCCCGGCCGATTTTTCGGGGTCACCGCGCAGCACCAGTACGTTGTCGATACCCAGGTAGTGCAGGTCAAAGAGCATGTCTTCGGTTTCTTCCCGCGTAAAGCCCCCGCAGATCACGTGCGGTACGGCATCTACCTTGAAACGCTCCATGAGCCGGGCGCATATGCCTACGGTGCCGGGGCGCTTCCGGACCGGAATCCGCTGAATGAGGCCATCGGGATGCTGCTTGTCAATGACTTCTTCGCGGTGGTAGGTTACATCCACAAAGGGAGGTTTGAATTCCATCAACGGATCAATCGAATCAAGAAGTTGCTGTATATTCTGTCCTTTCAGGGGAGGAATGATCTCAATGGTAAAAAGGGTTTGGCCTTCGGCTGCACGAATATGCTCGGTAACTTTGGTCATGGGCTTGTTTAAATCGCTTATTACAGATGCAAAATAAGCGATTTCTGCTCAAAAGCCTTCATACGCACCTATCAACTTCTCTACCCCAAAGGTACTTTTAAGTAAATTTTATCTTATAAATAGAAATAAAAAAGATTATTCATCTACACTAGTAGCAGTATGCTAGATGAATAATCAAAAAGAAAAAAGATATTTTATCTGCCAGAAAAAGCCCTCCTATCAGGCTTTGCTACTTCTCCGTAGTACTCAACGGCGAAAGAGCCGTTAGCTTAATGGGCTGACAACGCCACTTTTCGTTGGGGTAGGTTTCCTTTACTTGCGCGCTAAAAACGATTCGCGTGCCATCTACTGCAAAAGAAGCGGGCAAGTTACAGGCACAGTAGGGAGTGGAGGCATCACCATCCAGATAAATATCCGTCCAGGAGTCGGTACCTGACGGAGTTACCCGAATGCTCCCTTTCTCATTAGTAAGGGTGCGTACTGTTTTGCGGGACTCGTAGGTACAATCTGCCGGCAGATTTACGCTTTGGGGGTCGGTATTGCCGGTGCTGCACGCCAGGCAGGCTGCCAGCAGAGCCATTGATAAGAGGTGTTTTTTCATCTGTGAATTTTATTTCCACCAAAGATACCTTTTACCTCCAAAGCGTTGGAAGCTCAGCGGGGCGCTTCGCAATTATTTTGTGGGGTACGTTCCAGGCGGCTCACGTCAAAGCTCTTCTCCACGGCCCGCCAAAGCCAATCGTACGGCTGAGTTTCCTTTTGCTCACTCATTCACTTTCTTTGGCAATATTTACTTTCTTGACGGGTACCTTCTCCTTATCCTCTTCATTGTAGCCCCGGTGCTCAGTCATGTTGTGGGCTTCAAACTCCTCTGCGGCCTCTTTGTCTAGCTGTTCGGCTGGTTTTCTGGCATCGTCCTTGTGCTTCTCTTCATTTTTGGGCCCGGAAGGTACGGGACTACCCGCTGCCACGTGTTTTTTGTCTTTATTTGTTTCCATCGCTGTATTGATTTAGTTCTTAAAAAGAATTTCTTCGTCAGGCCAGGGTATGGCAACTTATGCCATCAGAATGCCCGATAAATAAAAATAGTCTACCGCATGACAGTAGACTATTCGATGTAAACCCTCCTCTATCTGTGATATTTTTTATGCATCTTGTAAAAAATGCATAAGTACAATTTACACAGTTTGTCAATAGCTTGACGGTTTTGTAAGTAAAATCCTTGTACCACAGCTTTTTCGGCCCCACTCAAAATATACTATTGCCTTGATTATCACATAGTTAATATATTTTCGCATTTTTATTACCCAAAAAAGTGAGGAAAATATGTGGAATAGTGAGGTAAAAAAAATCCTCACCTACGAAAAAGTGACCTACCTTTTCCACACTTTTACTTCCCATTCCTAATCATATGGATGTGTTCAATCCCATCTTCAAGGTACATGGCCCCCTCTTGCACAAAGCCGAAAGATTCATAAAAATCTTTGAGGTACAGCTGAGCCCCGATCTGAATGGAACCCTCGCCGTAGAGCCGGGCCATTTCTTCAAGAGATCGTTGCATCAGGGCTCTGCCTACCCGGTGCCGGCGTACCTGCGGGGCGGTCACCACCCGTCCGATGGATGGGTACTCGTAGGATACCCCAGGCGGAACCAACCGGGTATAGGCAATAAGCGAAGGGGAGCCGATAGCAACGCCCATTAGGTGATGACAGTACTGATCCTTCCCGTCAAGGTCATTAAAAGGGCAGTTTTGCTCCACAATGAACACCTCATTGCGAAGTTGAAGGAGCTGGTATAGTTCGTCGAGAGTGAGGGAGTCGTAGGATTTAAGTATCCAGTTGATTTGCATAGTGAATAGATGCGTAGAATAGTTGGTACGATATACTCTGGTTTTGTAGTTTTGCGAATGTATTACATAAAATTTTAACGAATCAAGATTGAAGGGATTCGTAGTGCTGAGTTCGTAGTGAATTGCTGTCCAGACTTTCACTACTACCACTCATGACTCTCACAATATTCACTCAATCACCGCGGGGGCGGACCCCTCATTCACTCATTCACTCATTCAAAATTAAATAATGGGAAGAGCATTTGAATATAGAAAGGCCCGCATGTTTAAGCGCTGGGACCACATGGCCAAGACCTTCACCCGCATCGGGAAGGATATCACGCTGGCTGTCAAGGGTGGTGGGTCTGATCCATCTCTGAATTCCCGCCTGCGGGTACTGCTACAAAACGCCCGGGCGGCTAACATGCCCAAAGACACCATTGAGCGGGCCATTAAGCGCGCTACGGCCAAGGATCAGGACGACTACAAGGAAATGGTGTACGAGGGCTACGGTCCGCATGGTGTTGCGATTCTGGTAGAAAGCACCACCGACAATCCCACCCGCACGGTAGCCAACGTACGCAGCTATTTCAACAAGCTCGGCGGTAGCCTGGGTACCATGGGAATGCTTGACTTTATCTTTGACCGGAAGTGCATCTTCAAAATAGCCAACTCCGGCCAGGACATCGAAGAGCTGGAATTTGAACTGATCGACTACGGCGCTGAGGAGGTATTTCTGGACGAAGAGAAGGATCAGATCAATATCTACGGGGAGTTTACGTCTTTTGGCTCGCTGCAAAGCTACCTGGAAGAAAAAGGTTTTGAAATCATCGAGGCCGACTTTGAACGAATCCCCAATGATACCAAGTCCCTAAGCGAAGAAGAAGCCGCCGAAGTAGAGAAGCTCATCGAGCGCATCGAAGAAGACGACGACGTTCAGCGCGTGTACCATAATATGGGGTGATAATTAATGTTAGAATGATAGAATGAGTGAATGATAGAATAGAGTTTAACTCAAATCAAAAAATATTCTATCATTCTAACATTCACTCATTCAAAATTAATTTATTGTATCTCCTGTATTGTCTGCTTTTTGCCTTTGAAGAGGAAGGTACCTTTTACCTGATTGCCCATTAGCGCCTGACCGATAGGAGAAGCCGCCGATACGGCCAGGATGGTTTGGCCTGCTACCTGTATGGCTCCGGCGCTGACGGCGATGAAGAAATAGCCCGCGGAGGTTTTTACCAGCGACCCAACCGAAACGCGTTCGTACGTAGCCTGTTCGGGTAGGGATTCAAGGCGTTCCAGAATGGTACGCTCCTGCCGGGCCTGCTCGTACTGACGGGCGTGCATGTTGCGGTCGAGCTGCCCCATGGAGCGGGAGGTTTCGTACTTGTCGCCCGCGGAGCTTTTGCTCTGATCATTGGCCGACTCCTGGGCGGCTTCCATGGCATGCTCGTAGCCTTTGATATAGGCCGCGAAAATTTCTCTGGCCGGCTTGTCCATCAACTGGCGTTTGAAGGGGCTGACTCCCTCGGGAGCGACCGGCTCCCTCGTGCCTCCGTAAGGGATTTTCACAAGGCCGTTAAGGGAAGCGTCGTTGGCAAAGCCCGAGCCACGGTATTTGCCCAGCGTCCGGGACTTTTTGGCGGCTTCCCCTAAGCCGACGACGGCGGCGCTAGCTCCGTCGGCGTGGCCCCAAAGGGCGTGGCCTGATGGATTTCGGTAGTCGACCGTGTAATTCCATCGCTCGGCGTTGACAATCGCAGCGTAGCCTCCACCGTGCCCGGCCAGCCAGCCCGCGGCGACCTCAAGACCGGTCAATGTGCCCAAGCAGCCTACGGTCAGGTCGAAGGCGTAGCAGCTGTACGGGAGTTCGAGTAGTCTCACGATCTCCATGGAAACCGACCAGGATGGCAAGAAGTCGCGAGACACGCCGCACGCCAACACCAGCTTCAGTTCCGAAGCGGGGATCTCGGCTTGTTCGAGAGCTTGCCTCAAGGCCTTGAGGCCCA
>CATMVR010000241.1 GCA_950075905.1 uncultured Persicitalea sp.
GGCTGACTGATGTGACGCTCCGGGAAGCATTGACCATGCTCGAAAAAAACGCTGAGGTGCGTTTTGCGTACAGCCGCGATCTGATTCGTATGTCTCAGACCGTTAACCTGACAGCCCGCCGGGAGTCGCTGGCGTCAGTGCTGGACAAGATGCTCGTTCCACTACGGATTGATTACCGCGTGGTAAACAATCAGATTCTTTTATCAAAATCCAAAAAACTGGCTATTGACACGCCTTCCCGAAAAGACGGGAAGGGAGTGACGGCCACGGTGGCACCCCTCGACGTGCTGGTAAGGGGTACAGTGACCGGCGCTGACAACAACGAGCCGCTGCCAGGTGTGAACGTGGTGGTGAAGGGTACCAGCCAGGGTACCACCACCAACACTTCGGGTAGCTACCAGCTCAACGTGCCCGGCCCTAATTCGGTGCTGGTGTTCAGCTTTGTAGGCTATTTGAGCACGGAAGTGTCCGTAGGCAACCGCCAGCAGATCAATGTGCAGCTGGAAGCCGACGTAAAGGCCCTGAGCGAAGTAGTGGTGGTAGGCTACGGTACGGTGAAGAAAAGCGATCTGACCGGCTCGGTATCGTCCGTGAGCTCGGAGGAGTTGACGGCCTACCCGGCTTTGGGTACTGTGCAGGCCCTGCAGGGGCGGGCCGCCGGGGTGCAGATCCAGGCCAACAACGGCGAGCCGGGTGCTTCGCTGAAAGTGCGTATCCGGGGAGGTACCTCTATCAACGCCAGCAGCGATCCGATCTACGTCGTGGATGGCTTCGTGGGTGGAGCCATTCCGCCTCCGGAAGACATCGCTTCCCTGGAAGTACTCAAAGATGCGTCGGCCACGGCCATCTATGGTTCGCGGGGAGCCAACGGGGTCATCATGATCACCACCAAGCGGGGCAAGTCGGGTAAGCCACGCATCGACCTGAATACGTCCTACTCCGCCCAGAATGAGATCAACCGGCTGGACCTGCTCAATGCGGATCAGTTTGCCGACTACATCAGCGAGGTACGTCCCAACTTTGTACCCAAGGGTGCCAATACCAACTGGCAGGACGAGATTTTTCGCACAGGAGGTATTCAGAACCATCAACTCTCCATTTCGGGGGGAAGTGATGCCGTCAACTACTATCTGTCGGGTGCCTTGTACGACCAGAAAGGGATCATCCTGGAATCGGGCTTCAAGCGGTTTTCGATTACAAGCAACGTGGAGGTAAAAGCCAGCGACCGGCTCCGGGTAGGCCTCAATCTCTTCGCCCAGCGCAGCATCAAGGATCAGGCCTACACGCAGGAAGGCTCCGGCGGACTAACCCCCGGCGTGGTGGCTTCGGCCTTTAAGTTCGAGCCCGATCAGCCCATCCGCGACCCGCAGACCGGACGCTTTACCGTAGCCCGGCTCAACGACCCGCACGACAACCCCTACGCCGTGGCCACGCAGCTGGAAAACCAGTCGGTCAATGACCGCACGCAGGCCAACCTCTTTGGCGAATACAAACTGCTGCAGGATCTCACATTCCGCACTACCTTCGGCGCTACCGCCAATAGCGGCCGGGCCGGGTATTTTGCCCCTACTACGCTGAACGAAGGCCGCATCGTGGGTGGCCGGGCCTCCGTTAGCGGTTCCAAAAGTACGCAGCTACTGAATGAGAACTATTTGACTTACAGCAAAGTATTCAACGAAATTCATGATATTTCGGTGATGGGTGGCTATTCCTTCCAGAGCTCTTCCAGCGAGTCGTGGAGCGGTACCGGGCAATCCTTCATCACCGATGCCGTATCCTACTGGAACCTGGACGGATCGTCGGTATGGCAAAGCCCCGCCTCCGGCCTGACCGAGTGGCAGATCAGCTCGTTCTACGGACGGGTTAATTACTCGCTGCTGGATCGCTACCTGTTCACGGCCAACATTCGCCGCGACGGGTCGTCCAATTTTAGCCGCAACAACAAGTGGGCCACGTTCCCTTCGGGAGCCTTTGCCTGGAAAATGACCAACGAGCCTTTCATGCAGAATGTGCCGCTTATCAGCCAGTGGAAGTGGCGCGTGAGCTACGGCCTTACGGGTAACCAGGCCATTTCACCCTACCAGACCCTGGCGCGCTTCTCCAATGTGTTTACCATCATCGATGGCGTACCCGTCAACGCCGTGCGGCCAACTACTGTGGCCAACGACGATCTCACCTGGGAAACCACCGCGCAGTTGGACATTGGTACGGACATCAGTCTGTTCAAGAACCGCATCAACCTCACGCTGGACTACTACCGCATGGTTACGAGCGACCTGCTCTTCAGCGTGCAGCTACCCCAGTACTCGGGCTATGCCTCGCAGTTGCAGAACATCGGCTCCGTAGAAAACAAAGGATTTGAAATAACCCTGAATACCCGCAACACGGTAGGTGAACTGAAATGGACCACTGATCTGAACTTCTCCCTGAACCGCAATAAAGTACTCGCGCTCCCTGGCGGGACCGACCTGCAGTACTCGGCCGCTCCCGGCCACCTGGTGGGCCTGGGCAACACGCACCTGCTGAGCGAAGGCTACCCCGTGGGTAGCATCTATGGCTGGATTTATGACGGCGTGTACCAGGAGGGTGATGCCTTCCTGCCCGGCGGTGGCTTTGAGCGCGCGGCTGGTGGGGAAAAATTCCGGGATATCAACGACGACGGTACCCTCAACAGCAACGACCGTACGATCATCGGCAACCCGCAGCCTGACTTTATCTGGGGGTTGAATAATTCATTGACCTGGAAAGGCTTTGACCTGAACATCTTCTTCCAGGGCTCGCAGGGCAATGACATCCTGAGCTACACGTTAATGGAACTCAACCTGCTGTCGGGCATCAACAACGCCACCACTGTTGCCCTGGATCGCTGGACACCGACCAATACCAATACGGACGTACCCCGTGCCTTTGCGGGCCGTACCCGCCGGGTATCTACGCGCTGGATCTACGATGGGAGCTATGCACGGCTGAAAAACCTGGCCCTAGGCTATAATTTCCCGGTAGCTATCGCCAAAAAGCTGGGCATGACCAAGCTGCGTGTCTACGCCAGCGCCCAGAATATCCTGACCCTGACCAGCTACCCAGGCTACGATCCCGAAGTGAACTATGCCTCCGAGGGAGCTACCAACAGCAACCGGAACCTGGGCCTGGACTACGGAAGCTATCCCAACGCCAAGTCCTATACGGTAGGATTGAATATTGGTTTTTAGTACCCAACACCCAAAATGAACAAAAAAATGAAGCGATATATCAATAAGTTATTTTTCCTTTCCCTGCTCGGTTCGCTGCTGTTGAGCTGCGCCGATCTGGAAGAACGGCCCGTCGGAATCCTGGCTCCGGAATCTCTGTTCAAGACCCCTGCTGACGTCCGAACGGCCATTCTGGGCGCCTACGGCTGGATTGCCACCGAGCGGCTCTACGGCCGGCAGTTTGTGACGGCCCTGATGCTACGTAGCGACATGGTCGACATTGGCGACCGTGGTACCCCCGCCGAGCGGCAGCAGGTCAATGACTTCAACATGGATGACAATAATGGCATGGTGAACGTCTTCTGGCCCTACTGGTATCAGGTGATCAGCGCCGCCAATGCAGCCATTTCCGGGGCGGAGTCGCTGAACCTGCCCGAAAATGAGATCAATCCGCTCATTGCGGAGGCACGTTTCGTAAGGGCCTTTGCCTACTACCACCTGGTGCGGGTATTTGGCGACGTACCTTACCTCGACCGGTTCATTACCGACCCTAGTGCGGTGAAGGATATTTCCAAAACTCCCGCGGCCACCATTTATCAGAACATCATTGCCGACCTGCAGTTTGGCAAGCAATGGCTACCCGACAACCAACCCGCCAATGTGCGCAGCCGTGCCACGAAGGGTACGGCGGCTTCCTACCTGGCCTCGGTATACCTCACTCTGGCCGATTATCAGAAAGCCTACACCGAAGCCAAGTTTGTGATCGACAACAAAGATCGCTTTGGCTATGGTCTGGTGGCCGATTTTCAGGATCTGTTCCGGGCCCCACAGCCCAACAACCTGCGGGAGCACATTTTTGCCATTGACTTCCTGGGTTTGCAAAGTGCCGGGGGCGGTGCCAACGACGACATCATTCCTCCCATGACGGGCATCCGGGGGGCTGACGCGCCCCGCAGCGGATGGAGCGTGGCGGTGCCATCTCTGGCCGTGTACAATACCTGGGACTCCCGAGACTACCGCAAGGAGGTAAGCTTTGAGGATTCTATCCTGATCGGAGGCGTGCTGCGACCCTATACGGTGTTTGCCAACACCAAGCGGCCGCACATAGCCAAGTACACGCGGTTTGCCGGCAACTCCAACGCCGAAGGCCGCTATTCCGATCACAACTATGCCGCCATGCGCTACGCTGAGGTGCTGCTCATTGCAGCCGAAGCCCTGGCCGAAGTCAACAACGGCCCCAACGCCGAGGCCATCGGCTACGTGAATCAGATTCGGGAGCGGGCCCGCAACTGGCCCGGGAAGAATACCAATTATCCGGCAGACGTGCCCACCGGCATGAGCAAGGACGCCTTCATTGACCTGGTGCTGAACGAGCGCCGTCTCGAACTGGCCTTTGAGTACAAGCGCTGGTACGACATCAAGCGCCGGAAGCTGGGACAAGAGGTATTTACCGGCCCCACTTCGCTGGAACCCCACCCCAACTTCGACCCCAACCGCGACTACCTGATGCCGCTCCCGCGTATCGAGCTGCAAGTGAACCCCAACCTGGGGCCGCAGAATCCGGGGTATTGATTGAATTGGCTGTTATTAGATGATTTTTTATATAAAAGCGGCTGTCTCGTTGTAGTGAGGCAGCCGCTTTTTTATGGGGACTCTGGCAAGTAAGAAAGTGTTATGCCCTGCACCGTTACATTTATTCCAGCTCATTCAAAAGCTCTTTCAACTCTTTATCGCTCAGGTTGCCTTTTACCTGTTTGTCGTAAATGGTCAGCAGTATGACTTCCTGATCTTCTGTAAGCACATAGGTGATAATTCTTGCGCCACCGCTTTTGCCCTTACCCTTGCTTTTGATGGCTAATCGTATTTTGTAACAATTCTGGCCCAAGGGCGTGCCGAGCGTTGGATTTTTTTGGAGTTCTTCGCCAAGTGCAGCTAGTTCTTGTCTAAGCGAGGCAAATTTTTAGATCAGTGGCCTGACATCACGCTCAAAACTTCGGGCGAGTATAACGTTATACATCAGCCAAAAACTCGGTCAGAGTTCTTAGTTTGATTTTTCCTTCGCGGTGCAGTTTGGCATCCTGCAAGCCCTCTTTAACCTTGGCTTTCAGCTCTTGCTTGCTCATGATGGGCTCCTCTTCTTCAAGAATCATTGAAACCAATTTGTCCCTTTCCTTTTGTGGCAGCTGCTTCGCCAATTCTGCCAGCTGGGTAATTGTTAGTTGAATATTGGCTTTGAAATTTAGTGTTGCTTCCATGGAAGTACTTTTTAAACTATCCAAATCTATAACAAATTCTCAGGACTCAAAATTTTATCAGAGGCTGTTTTATGCAAAAAATCCACAATCTCGCGCCCTGATCCGGTATAGACTGGCGGTAACCTCCTTTTACCCTACAACAACCTTTCCATTGTCCAGGCTATGAATAATTCCTTTTCCCGACGCGACTTTATCCAGAAAGCGGCCATCACCGCCGGTGCTCTGCCCTTTGTTTCTTTCAATCAACCCGCAGTGGCCGGCAGACCCGATCAGGCTGGTGCAAAATCGGCCGCCGCCCTGCCGCCCATTCTGGTTTTCTCCAAGCACCTGCAATTTCTGGACTACGCCGAAATGGCCCAAAGAGCGAAAGAAATCGGATTTGACGGCATCGACCTCACCGTGCGCCCCAAGGGCCACGTGCTGCCCGAGCGTGTCAAAACCGACCTGCCCAAGGCCGTAGAGGCCATTAAAAAAGCGGGCCTGCAACCCCTCATGATGACCACCGCCGTGGAAGATGCCAACGGTACCGACGAAACGGTACTCCGCACCGCCGCCGAGCAGGGCATCAAGTACTACCGCATGAACTGGTACCGCTACAACGAACAGGAATCCATGCCCGCCACGCTCCAGAAATTTCAGGAGCAGGTGGCGGCCCTGAGTCAACTCAACGCCCAACTGGGCCTGATCGGTTGCTACCAGAACCACGCCGGCAAGCTAATCGGCGCGTCGGCGTGGGAGCTGTGGGGACTGCTGCAAAAAGCCAATACCGACACCATGGGCCTGCAATACGACATCCGCCATGCGGTTGTAGAAGGGGGGATGTCGTGGGAAAACGGACTGCGACTCCTGCACGAAAACATCAAGGTACTGGCCATCAAGGATTTTTTGTGGGTGAAAGAAAAGGGGAAATACGTGGTAAAAAACGTGCCGCTGGGCGAAGGAATGGTGGACTTTAGTACCTACTTCCGCCTGCTGAAAAAGTACAACGTGCAGGTACCTATCTCCATGCACTACGAGTACGACCTGGGCGGCGCCGAGCACGGATCAGAAAAGCCTACGATGGACCGGCAACTCATCTACGAAGCCATGCAGCGCGACCTGCAAAAGGTGAAGGAGCTATGGACGCAGGTATAGAATAGTGAAAAGGCTCGTATTTGATTAAGTATAGTAAATATAGGATCTAACCGCGAAGACGCAATGGACGCTAGGGTTCAACTAGTTCATTTTTAATTCTTTGCGCCTATTGCGTCTTCGCGGTTTTTTATCTTGAATTAATACTTAACTCCATGAAACTCTGTGCCAAAACTCTCAAAACTCTGTGGTTAAAAATTTAAACTATATCATGAAACTCCTCCTCCCAGGAATATTCCTTTTATTTCTAACAGGTACCACCTTTTCCCAGCCACAAACCCGCAACAACCAACCTGCCGACGGCTACAAGGGCATCTGGTTTACGCTGGGGCAGTTTTCCGAGTACGGCGACAAATACTCCGGCGGGCTAGGCACCTACACCGCCAAGCATATTCCGCTGGCCCTCTACGCGCCGGAGGTGAACAAAACCTTCTTCGTCTACGGCGGCACCACCGGCGAGCAGGACCGCTACCTACTCTGCATGATTGGTAGCTACGATCACAAAAAAGGTACCGTAAGCCGCCCCACGGTAGTCTACGACAAAAAAGGCGTGGACGACCCGCACGACAACCCTAGCCTGGCCATGGACGACAAGGGGTACCTGTGGGTATTCGTGAGTGGGCGTGGTACCAGCCGTCCCGGCTTCAAGTACCGCAGCAAGCAACCGTATAGTATCGAGGGTTTTGACCCCATTACCGAAGAAACCATGACCTATCCGCAGCCCAAGTATATTCCGGGCAAAGGCTTTCTCAACCTCTTCACCAAGTACACCGGCGTGCGGGAACTCTACTTCGAAACCAGTCCCGATGGTGTCACCTGGACCGAAGACCAGAAATTGGCGGGCATGAAGCGCCCGGAAGACAAAAATGCC
>CATMVR010000242.1 GCA_950075905.1 uncultured Persicitalea sp.
CAGAGCGGATAGCCGCTACCGCGTGCAGCGCGTGCTGGAAATCAGCCGTACTGATAATAACCGCATCTACATCCTTGCGGTCAAGCAGCTCGTCGTTGTTGCGGCATTTAATGAAATCATTGGCGGCAGATGGTTTCCCTTTGAAATACGCCGCTGCTTCGTCACGACGACGGTTCCAGATATCCGACACGCCCATAAACTCGAAGTTCATGTTTTTGGAGTGGTCTGCAAAGCTAGGTGCCAGAGACGACCGAAAACGGTTGGAAAAACCGATGATACCCACCCGGACGCGGTCGTTGGCACCCAGAATTTTGTTGTAGCTGGCCGCACTCATGGCTTTGGTGCCTACGGCAATGCCCGCCGAAGCCAGCACGGTTTTCTTTATAAAGTCTCTCCTGTTGTTTGACATGATCTTGTGACGTTTAGGAAATTATGGGGTATGTTTCAACTACTTATTTCAGTTCTTTCACTTTCAGGTTGCGGTACATGACATTGTCGCCATGATCTTGCAACAATAGGTTGCCGCTCTCGGCCAATCCAAAGCCCTTATGGTCTTTGTACTTGGAGCGAGCCACCAGGGCCTTGTAGATAGCGCCGCCACGCTGGTATTCCAGCACGTTTTGTCCGTTCAGGAAGTGTTGTACTTTCCCGTCGGGGTGTACGACAATTCTTCCCACGTTCCACTCGCCAATCTTCTTGACGGAGTTGCCGGGTTTTTCGGCCGGAATCAGGTCATAGAGGGAAGCCAGGGTACGGTTGCCTACCACGCCCATTTTAGCGTCGGGGTGTTTGGCGTCGTCGAGTACCTGGTATTCCAGGCCAAGACCTGACCTACCTTTGGAATTCAACTCTTCGTTCACAAAATACTTCACACCGCTATTGGCGCCTTCGGTTAGTTTAAATTCAAACTGAAACTCAAAACCAGGGCCAAATTTCTCACGCGACACCAGGTCATTACCGGTTTCGGAGCCGTCAGACTTCGCTACCGAAATAACGCCATCCTTCACGCTCCAACGCTTCTGGGGGAAATCGGTACCGTTGTACGCGCGCCAGTGCTCGCCTGAATTACCATCAAACAACATCTTCCATCCCTGCGCCTTCTCGGCCTCGGAGATGTTGTTGGGCAGCAGGTTCACAATGCGGATGTCGGCGGCGGGAGTCAGCTTGATGTTATCGGTTTTGATCCGAACGTTTTTCCACTTCACCTGAGTACCCTCCTGATCGGCATTCTTGATACCATGTACCTGCAGGCTGATAAAGCCCTTGGGCGTCATGTCGTCGATGAGGTGCGCTACGGGCACGCCATTCAGGAACGTCTGAATGTGGTTGCCGATGGCCTCGATACGGTACTTATTCCACTGGTTGTTTTTAAAAGCATTTTTGGCCGCCGGGTTCAGGTCGCCGGGATAAAGCCAGCCCCGACGGGCTTCGTCGTAGATACCCGCAGCCCAGCCCCGCGCGCTGGGGTCGATCTCTACCTGATAGCCATGTACCCGACCGTTGTTGTAATCGGGAGTAGACAGGCTGCGGATCTGAATGCCGGAGTTGAGCTTGTCATCGACCATCACATCCAGTTCCAGAATAAAATCACCGTAGTCTTTCTCAGTGGTCAAAAACGAGTTGGGGGTGTTGAGGGTAGAGGTACCCACGATCACCCCATCCTTCACTTCGTATTTGGCTTTGCCATTCAATTGCTTCCAACCGTTCAGATCCTTCCCGTTAAAAAGGTTCTGCCAGCCATCCTTTGACTTCTGGGCAAAGGATAAATTCATGATACAACCTATCAGCAAGGCTGTTACAATAAAACGAGTTTTTTTCATTATCAGGGTTTTAACTTACTTAATGATACAGTTCAAATTGGGTTGGTTCCTTTCAGAAGGATTCCCAATGGCTACGGGTACCGCAACTATTCTTAGAAACGATAGAACGGTTGAATTACCCTTACAAAAGTGTTGCTACGTAAATTTATACTAGCCAATAAAAAGAGAAAAGTCCCCTAGCGGGGGACTTTTCTACTGAGGAATCAATCGCGCAGTTTGCCAAAAAACGATAAACAGTATTCTGACGCACCACCCTACCTCACACAGGTAGTATTTTTAAATATTAATATCCCTGATTTTGCGGGAAAGCGGTTTGTCCACCTTCTACCCGGTCCAATTGGTTTTGAGGCAACGGACGCAGCACGTGGAAATCCTTGATGTTAGGCTGAGCCTGAGGGTTGTATTTTTTCACCCGCTCTACCAGGTTACCCCAGCGCTTCAAATCAAACCACCGCATTTGCTCACCCAATAGTTCACGGGCTCTTTCTGCCATGAGAAAATCCATGTCAAGTTCCGAAGGTTTAATTTCTATTTCTGCCTGCTTACCAGGCCATGCCGCACGGCGACGCACTACATTGATAGCTTCGGTTGCCTCGGCAATTTTACCCTGCTTGAACAGGGCCTCTGCCAGAATCAGGTAGGTTTCTGCCAAACGGAATGCGATATAGTCGCGGGTACCTTCAAACTGAGTACGGTCGGCGCGGGCTCCGTCGATGTGCTTGCGCAAAGCCGGAAAACGACGCTCATCGTACATACTGGGCGTCAATACCTGATAGGGACGCTTAGCGCGCTCAGCAGCGGGCATTTCATAACCTGGATCGAATAAGGCAGTATCACCAAGGGCAACCGTGATGGTAGCCTTTGATTTGTCATAGTTGGTATTGTACTTGCCAGGCTTGTTGCTGTAATACACATCCTTGAAGGTTTTGTAATACCGGCTATCCACTGAACGGTTGACAAATGCCTCATTGAGAGTATATTTGGTAGGCATATAGCGTTTGAACGGACGGCCGTTCTCGGTATCACGCTGCATGCCTGGCATGTTATCATACTCCATCAGAAAGAAAACATGGGAGTTATTTCCTCCACCATTCGTCAGGGGGTTACCCGTATACTGAACGGCGAAGATAACTTCATCGTTTTTCTCATTGCCCTGTTGATGCACAGAGGCATAGTCTGGCAGAAGTCTGAATCCGTAATTGTTGATCACATTCTGAGCATACGTAGCAGCTTTGGCGAAATCGTCGGCAGCTTTTGCCTCAGAGGTAGCCTTAGTCAAAAATACCCTCGCCAACAAATGCTCAGCCGCCGCCCGGGTTACCCGGCCGTAATCACCCGATCTTGCCTTGTTTTCCAGGTCAGGAAGTGCCTCCTGAAGGTCCTTTATGATAGCTGTGTACATTTGAGGAATGGTAGCCCGGGTAGCAACTTTGGTGGGAGCCACGGTTTCCGTAAGGCGCAAATCAACCCCTCCAAACAACTGAGTCAGGATAAAGTATTGATGTGCCCGCACAAATTTTACCTCGGCGATGCGCTGCTTTTTTATATTTTCACTGATACCAGTCACATTCGGAGCCCGATCAATCACGGCATTGGCTGCATTGATGGTCACATAGAAAAGATCCCATACTTCACGAACGTGGGACGAACGCGCATCCAATCCGCCATCGTAGGTATTGATAAATTTATGGCTACCGTCGGCACCGTTCTGATAAGTATCGGTTCCGAAAATGGTAAAGTTGTTACCACGCTCGGTGCCATACCATTCACGCAGACCTGAGTATACGGCATTGACGCCATCATTGAAGCCCGCGGCGGTATTCAGGTAATTATTGCCGATATCGGATACAACGTCCTCATCGAGCACACTTATACCACATGATTGACCAACAAACAGGGCAGCAACCAAAGCACTGGTTTTGAGTACTTTTGATGATCCTAATTTCATTTTCATAATATATCTCTTTTAAAATTCTTTAAGGTCTTAAAAACGTGCATTGATACCAAAAGTGTATATGGTCGTTGCAGGCGACAAATCAGAACCAATTCCACGGTTTTCATTGCTTGGTCCGTTGTCTAACTCTACTTCGGGGTCAATACCTTTATACTTGGTCCGGTATTCAGAGAAAATAAACGGCTGCTGAATACTGGTATACAAGCGCAGGCTGGTCATTCCTAGCTTGGCGGCCCAATTAGAAGGCACATTATACCCAAAGTTGATGTTCCGTACTTTCAGGAAGGAACCATCGAAATAGCGCAAAGTTGAGCTATACCGGGGCGACTCCTGGTTTACGTTCGGGCGGGGGAATTCGTTGGTTGGGTTATCAGGTGTCCAATAGTCAATGTCCAGGTTGTTATAACGACCAGCCAGTGAGTTGTTGCCCTGGTGGAAGCCACTTACGATAAACTGACCGGCACGAGCGTAGAGGAAGAAGGATAGATCAAACCCTTTGTACTCAAAACGATTGGTCATACCTGCTACGAATGCAGGTACAGCTGAGCCAAGTATCTGACGGTCGTCTCCGTTGATGATACCATCTCCGTTCAAATCTTCGATTTTGATCTCACCCACTTTGCTTTGGTAACGGGCGGCTTCGTCCGCCTCATTGGCCTGCCAGATACCCAGCTTTTTGTAATCGAATACTACCGAGAGGGGCTGACCGATGAAACGTCCGGCGGCTACGTCATCCACTTTGCCATTGGCCAACTCGACGATTTCTTCGCGGTTACGGGTAAACATAAAGTCCGTTCTCCAGTTAAATCCACCTTTATCTATATTTACGGTGGTCAGACTGAGTTCCAAACCTGTGTTCCGGGTATGTCCAATGTTAGTGGTAAATCCTCCAAAACCCGTTGAGTTAGGTAGAGGCTGTGGAGCCAGCAGGTCGGTGGTATTGGTTACGTAGTACTCAAAGGCACCCGAAATACGGCCATTAAACATGCTGAAATCAAGACCCGCATTGGCCGTGGCCGATGACTCCCAACGCAAATCGGGGTTTCCGATAGTTCCTGGACGGTACCCAAATGCGGCGTTATTGTCCCAGGCGTAAGAAGTACGGGAAAGCCGAGGCTGTGTCTGATACGGGTTGATGGCCTGATTACCCGTTGACCCGTAGCTCAAACGAAGCTTGGCCATATCCAACCACCGCACATCCTGCATGAAGGGTTCGCTGGAAATATTCCAGCCCAGGGCCAGAGAAGGAAAATAGCCAAACTTGTTGTTTGCTCCAAAACGCGACGATCCATCTGCCCGTATAGTGGCGGTCAACAGATACTTCTCTTTAAAATCATAGTTTACCCGAGCCATATAGGAAAGCAAAGACCATTCGGTCAGCTGAGTACCTACTCCATTAACCTGGCTGGCGCTCCCCAGATTGTAAAATACCTGACTGGCTGCCGGAATACCCGTTACATCAATAATTGAGCGTTCGAAATTATCTTTCTGATACGACTGAAGCAAGGTCACATTCAGGTTGTGATTTTGATTGAATTGCTTAGCGTATGTCAGAATGTTCTCAATCGTGTAGTTGAAAGAGAAGCGGCTTTCGAAGCTACCTGCAGCGGGTGCTTGGCGGCGGGCGTTGGTCTCACTGCCAAAAAAACGGCCCCGGCGATCAATATCAAAATCAGGACCAAAATTAAAGCGGTATTTTAAGCCCTCGATGATAGTCCACTCACCGTACACACTATTGAAAATACGATAGTTCTTGCGCTCATCCACTACTGCACCTGGAACAATTTCAGCGTAGGGGTTAGTACGAAGTCCATCCTGGGTAGGCAGGAAGATTATGTTTCCTTCATCATCAAAAGGCTTACCCAGCGGGTTTTCAGCCAGCGCTCCACCAAGAGGATTAAATCCTTCTCCGTTACGCTCTCCATACACGGCAAATGTAGACGTACCTACTCTAATCTTATCATTGATTTTGTGATCCAGGTTCACACGGAAGGTATAGCGGGTAAAATCCTGGTTCTTTACAACCCCTTTGTCGCTGAATACGTTACCGGAAATATTGAACTGGGTCTTATCAGTACCACCCGATACACCCACTTGGTGGCTTTGGATACGACCCGTACGAAGTAATGCCGCAGGATAATCTGTGCTACGACCTAGCTGAATGGATTCCAATTCAACGGGCTCAAACAAAGCTGCATCGGTTGTATAAGCATTAACCGCGCGACGCGACTCGCGCTTGTATTCGGCAAACTCTGCACCATTCATTACATCAATACGACCCAATGGCTGGCTAAAACCCGTGTAAGTGTCAATGCTTACGGTTGTTTTGCCGGGAGTTCCCCGCTTGGTGGTCACGATTACCACTCCGTTTGCTCCACGAGAACCATAAATTGCGGTGGAAGAGGCATCTTTCAGAACCTCCATGGAGGCAATATCATTGGGGTTGATATCGTCAATACCACCTGCCAAAGGAATTCCGTCCACAACGAAGAGCGGGTCATTGGAGGCGTTGAACGAACGACGACCCCGGATACGGATCTGCGGTGCCGAACCGGGCTTGCTTCCCGCCTGGTTTACGTCTACCCCGGCCGCACGGCCCTGCAAGGCTTGCCGGGCGTTGGTAACGGGAAGTTCGTTAATTTCGCGCGAACTTACCGAAGATATAGCACCAGTCAACTGGCTCTTTTTCTGGGTACCATACCCCACTACCACTACTTCGTTCAAGGTTTTCAGGTCAACAGCCATTGTAAGATTAATGGTACTGCGGTTGCCTACCTGCACTTCCTGCGTAGTAAAGCCCACGGCCGAGAATACCAGCGTCGAATTAGATCCTTCAACAGTAATGCGATACTTCCCGTCCTGATCGGTGGTGGTACCGGTGTTTGTATTCTTCAATACCACCGTTACCCCGGGCAGCGTTGTGTTGTCTTCTCCGGAAGTGATTACGCCGGTCACTACTTTGTCCTGCGCCAGGGCCAACATAGGTAGCATACCTAACAGCCACACCAACAGTAAAGGCAAGAATCGGGAGTTTCGCAGGCTCGTATTTGCCTGCGTACTCTTGTTTTGATTGGTAAATTGTTTTCTCATTGGTTCTTAAATAGGTAAGTTAAACGATTGATTGTAATTGGATAAAGGGTTTATATTTTATTTTATTTTCAATGGTCCGTTATGCCGGGTACTATCCTGGCTTCTGCTGCTTTGCGTTGAATCCGTCTTGGCAATCACTGCTTTGTGCGAGTGGCCAGAATAAACCTGCGGCTCCCAAAATATCCACAGCATGATCAGCAATACGGTGGCACCAATACCGGCACTCCACCTCAAAAAGTACCAGTTAGCCGCCAGACTCTTGACCGAAGGATCAAGGTTCTCTATGTCGGGCAACGTTTCGATGGTACTCCGGATCCGGCCCCACAACGTATTTGCCTCGCTGTTGGCCAATGTGTCCATTTCCCAGTCAGACGCAATACTCACAAGTTCACGCGCCGAGTGTACGGTATCGTACATAGCGGGGTGCTGCTCCATCCAGTTTTCCCAGAACTTCTGGATCGGTGGGTCATCCGGAAACCGAACCCACCTGATAAACAGGCGCTCCATCGCTAACTCTTCGGCTTTGTATTCCGAGTAGGGCTTCATCGGTTGATACTAGGGTGGTTGATGATA
>CATMVR010000243.1 GCA_950075905.1 uncultured Persicitalea sp.
GGTCGCATTCGACCGGCGAGAACCGGCCACAGCCGGCCGCCGCGGACGATTATCAGAGGGGAACCCCAAGACATGAAGAAACTGATCTGTACCGCACTCGCCGTGCTTTCGATGAGCGGCATGGTGGCCGAACCCGTGTTTGCCCAAGGCCGCTCTTCAGGCCGCAAGGCGCAGGAACGCGGCAGCATGGAAATTCCACGCTGCACGCGCAATCTCGGAACGATCGCAGTGGTCGAGCCCGACGACAAATGGTGGCGCGAATTCAATCTCGGCAGTCCCGAGCAGATCATTCGCGTTTTCGTGCAGCGCTCGGGTTGCTTCACCATGGTGAGCCGCGGTCGGGCAATGCAGAGCCGGGCGATGGAGCGCGCGCTGCAGGAACAGGGTGAACTGCAGGACGGTCAGAATGTCGGCCTCGGACAGGTGCGCACGGCGGATTATTTCCTCCAGCCCGATATCGTGACCGCCAACAGCGAAACCGGAATCTTCATTTACGAGGCCATGACCGGCAAAATCATATGGCAGCAGGTAGCCGAGCACACCCAGCAAATACAGGTGGGCAATTTTCTGAAAGGTACCCCTACCCCGCAGGTGGTAGCCGGCGGCAGAGTCTATGGCAACCGTCAGATCGGCGAGCCGTACTTATCCAGTCAGCTCTACTGGTTCGACAACAAGGGCAATCTCCTGAGTAAGTGGCCGGGTCAGCCCCTCAACGGTAATCCGGATTTTGTGAAAGGTGACTGGCGGGGCGATGGCAAAGAGGAGCTTTTCTGGTACAAGTTCCGCCTCACGGATCAGGGCAAGGGGGAGATTTACTTTCCCGACCCGGTCTTTCATATGTTCGACTTCACGGGTCAGGGCGCGGAAGAGGTCATTACTCTGAGCAACGGCTGGTTGCGGGTGTACGGCAGCGCTACGGCAAAGTACTCCAACAAAGACCGTAAAAAGAATAAGCTATATCTGAAAAACAGCGTGGTGAACCATACGCACTATTGACGCAGGCACCGGAGGGAATGACCAAAAATCCTCCTGTTTTTTACTATATTGGAGCTTTGTACCCTAACCCCCTTCGTAGCTATGAATCCTGGTAAGGCGCTGCTCCTCTTTACCCTGCTTTTGTTTTCGTCCCCGTTGTTTGCTCAGACTTCCCTCAGGCTGGAAGATATTTATCGTAACGATACCTATACTACCCAAAAGTTTGGTCCCGTCAGATGGATGAAA
This sequence comes from uncultured Persicitalea sp., assembly GCA_950075905.1. Lineage (GTDB taxonomy): Bacteria > Bacteroidota > Bacteroidia > Cytophagales > Spirosomataceae > CATMVR01. The sequence goes on from CATMVR010000243.1 coordinate 1,222, forward strand.
GATAACCAGGGGTATTCTACGCTGGAAAAAAACACCAGCCTTGACGGCGAAGATATCGTGAGGTATGAGGCTACGTCGGGTGCCAGAACGGTACTCGTTTCTGCCGGCAAACTAATTCCCCCCGGCCAAACTAAACCCCTTCCAATTGAAAACTACGAATGGTCGGCGGATGACTCCAAACTGCTCATCTTTACGAACACCAGAAAGGTGTGGCGCTACCATACCCGGGGCGACTATTGGGTACTGGATCTGAAATCGGGGGTACTTACCCAACTTGGCAAGTCGGTGGAGCGCGCCACCCTGATGTTCGCCAAGTTTTCACCGGGTGCCGACCGGGTGGGGTACCTCAGCAAGAATAACATTTACGTCGAAGATATTACTACGGGGAAAATCACTCAGATTACCAACGACGGCAGTGAATCCATCATCAACGGTACCTTCGACTGGGTATACGAAGAAGAGCTGGGTTGCCGCGACGGCTTCCGATGGAGCCCGGACGGTACCAAAATTGCCTACTGGCGGTCGGACACCAAAGATATTGGTACGTTCTACCTGATCAATAATGTCGATTCCATTTATTCGCAGCCGATCCCCCTACCGTACCCAAAAGTAGGAACGCCCAACTCCCATGTCAAAGTCGGCATTGTGGCGGCCACCGGCGGAGCCACCCAATGGTTTGCTATTCCCGGTGACCCCACGAATAATTACCTGGCCCGGATGGATTTTGTTCCAAACTCCAACGAAGTGATGATTCAGCAGCTCAACCGCAAGCAAAATCAGAATACGGTTTGGGTGGGAAACGCTGCTTCGATGGAGGTGAAAAAGCTTTTTGTGGATCGTGACGAAGCCTTCCTTGATATTCACGACAACATTATCTGGCTGGAAAATGAAAAATATTTTACCTGGACGAGTGAGAAGGATGGTTGGCTGGGCCTGTATCGGGTGTCCCGGGATGGAAAAGACTTTACGAGCATTACCAAAGGCAATATTGACGTTGTCCGCATCAACTGCATTGATCCCGTAAGTGGGTATGTGTACTATATCGCATCGCCCGAAAACTTTACGCAACGCTACCTGTACCGAAGCAAACTCGACGGGAGCAGCCTTCCCGAGCGGGTAAGCCCGGCCAATCAATCCGGGCAACACGAGTATCAGATTTCTGCCGATGCCACCTATGCCATTCACACCTTTCACAATACTACTACCCCGCCCAGAATATCGCTCATAAATCTCCAATCGCATCAACCGATTCGGGTTTTGGCCGATAATAAGGAGGTAGCCAACAAAGTAAAGGCTTTACAACTGAATAATAAAGAGTTTCTCAAACTGGACATCGGCGAAGTGGTACTGGATGCCTGGATGATCAAACCGGCCAATTTTGATCTGAAAAAGAAGTACCCCCTTATTTTTTACGTGTACGGCGAGCCGGCGGGAGCTACCGTACAGGATGCCTGGCAAGGGGGCGATCTTTGGCATCACTACCTTGCCCGGCAAGGGTTTATTGTGGTGAGCATCGACAACCGGGGTACTAAAACACCAAGAGGACGGGAGTTCAGAAAGTCAATCTATGGTCAGATCGGTATTCTGGCGGCAAAAGATCAGGCGGCCGCGGCCGGGGTGCTTTTCAAAAAGTACAATTTCATCGACAAAGCGCGGATCGGGATGTGGGGATGGAGCGGAGGCGGTCAGATGACCATGAATTGCCTTTTCAGATATCCCGAAATCTACAAAGCCGGACTGGCCGTGTCATTCGTTTCGGACCAACGACTCTACGACAATATTTATCAGGAAAGGTACATGGGGCTTTTGGAAGAAAATGAGGCAAATTACATCGAGGGATCTCCTATCACGCATGCCCACAAACTCAAAGGAGATTTGATGATTATTCATGGTACGGCGGACGATAATGTGCATTACCAAAGCTTTGAGAGACTGGCCAATGAGTTGATTAAACACAATAAGATGTTCGATATGATGTCTTATCCCATGCGGGCGCACGGTATCAACGAACGGGACAATACTTCCTACCATTTGCGCCAAATTATGATGAAGTACTGGGATCGGGTTTTGAAGTAATCGGGCACTTCATTTAGTGTAAAATAGCAAAACTTATTCCCCTTTAAGTACTTAGGCAAAATAAATCACCGCTAGGACGCAATGGACGCTAAGACTCAAATGGTCTATTTTTAACTCTTTGCGTCCTGGCGTCTTAGCGGTTAAAATGTAAATTAATCCTGTCCGATTACTTATGAGAACCCCGATTTTTATCTTTCTCCTTTCGTCTACTGTACTTTACTCAGTTGCTCAGAATCAACCTCAGCCGGTAAAGGGAGTCAATGCGGAGGCTATTGAAGGTAAATCATTCGATCCCGCCAGCGTGCTGTGGTATACCCAGCCTGCCGCTGCCTGGGAAGACGCTTTGCCTGTTGGGAATGGTCGCCTCGGGGCCATGGTTTTTGGGGGCGTGAAAGAAGAAAGAATTCAGCTCAACGAGGAAACCTATTGGAGCGGTGGCCCTTACAACACGGTGGTCAAAGGGGGGCATGAGGCCCTGCCTGAAATCCAGCGACTGATTTTTGAAGGTATGCCCGTGGAAGCCCATAAACTATTCGGTCGGAAACTGATGGGGTATCCGGTGGAGCAGCAAAAATACCAGTCGCTGGCCAACCTGCATTTGTTTTACAAAAACGAAAAAGAGGCCAGTAATTACAAGCGGTGGCTGGACCTCGAAACCGGAATCTCGGGTGTGCACTATGAGCTGGATGGCGTGACCTATACCCGCGAAGTATTTGCCTCGGCGGTGGACCAAACCATCGCGATTCGGCTCACCGCCAGTGAGAAAGGGAAGATCAACATAGAGACAGAACTTAGAGGGGTGCGGAACAGTGCCCACTCCAACTACGCCACGGATTACTTCCGGATGGACGTGGAGGGGAATGACGAATTAGTGCTGAGAGGCAAGTCTGCCGACTACCTGGGCATTGAGGGGAAGGTGCGGTTTGAAGCCAGGGTAAAGGTTAACCCGGAAGGTGGAACTACCACCGTGAAAGGCACGCGAATCCAGGTTAAGGATGCCGACGCCGTAACCCTTTACTTTGTGGCGGCTACCAACTTCGTGAACTACAAGGACGTCAGCGGCAATGAGCAGGAAAGAGTAAAAGAGTACCTCGCGCCTCTTGGCCGTAAGAAGTATGAGCGTATGAAGACAGATGCCATCACCGACTACCGGCAATTCTTCGACCGGGTAAAATTGGTACTCCCCAATACAGTAAACGCCTACCTGCCCACGGATGAAAGATTGAAACAGATACAAACTTCTTCAGACCCGCAGCTGGCGGCGCTAATCTATCAGTTTGGAAGATACCTGCTCATTTCTTCCAGCCGGGTGGGTACGCAGCCGGCCAACCTGCAGGGCATCTGGAATAAGGATATGAACCCAAGCTGGGATTCCAAATACACCACCAATATCAATACCGAAATGAATTATTGGGCGGTGGAGTCGGCCAATCTTTCCGAATTGTCGGAGCCGCTCTTTACCATGATCAAAGAGCTTACCGATCAGGGTAGTCAGGTGGCAAAAGAGCACTACGGGGCTTCGGGCTGGGTTTTTCATCAAAATACCGACCTGTGGCGGGTGGCCGCCCCCATGGACGGCCCCACCTGGGGGACCTTCACGGTGGGAGGTGCCTGGCTGGTTACGCATATGTGGGAGCACTACCTGTACACCCGGGATGAAGCATTTCTGGGAGAGATGTACCCTATTCTGAAAGGGTCGGTCGATTTTTTTATGGACTTTTTAGTCGAGCATCCTAATGGGAAATGGCTGGTCACCAACCCCTCTAACTCTCCGGAGAATCCACCGAAAGGACCCGGCTACGAGTACTTTTATGACGAGGTGACGGGCATGTACTACTTCACGACCATCACGGCCGGGGCTACCATGGACATGCAGATTCTCAAAGACCTGTTTGGCTACTACATTACCGCCGCAGAACTCCTCAACATAGATAAGGACTACGCAGAAAAAGTAAAAATGGCCAGAAACAGACTGGTACCCTCCCAAATCGGTAAAAACGGGAGTCTGCAGGAGTGGGCCGAAGACCTGGAACAACTGGAAGATAAGCACCGGCACTTTTCACACATGTATGGCTTGTATCCGGGCCATGTGTTGTCGGTAAAAAAGACCCCGGAGATGGTAAACGGCATCAAGGCCGTTCTGGAACAAAGGGGCGACGGCGGAACGGGCTTCTCGCGGGCCTGGAAAGTAGCCCTATGGGCGCGGCTGTTCGACGGCGAACGGGCGCATGCTATCTACAAAGGGTACCTGAAAGAGCAATGCTACATGTCGCTTTTTGCCAAATGTTTTACCCCGCTTCAGGTAGATGGGTCACTTGGCATGACGGCTGCCATCACCGAAATGCTGGTCCAATCGCACGAAGAGGAAATCAAACTACTTCCCGCCGTACCCGCCGAATGGCATAGCGGTTCTTTCGATGGGGTGTGCGTCCGGGGAGGTTTTGAGCTGGATTTTACCTGGGAAAAGGGGCAGGTAATGACTGTAAATGTACACTCCAAAGCCGGGTCTCTGTGCCGCATCAAGGCGGGTTCCGGGCTGAAACCAACGCGCAACGGAAAGAAAGTCAAATTCACAGAGCGCACCGACGGAACGCTTGAATTTGAAACGGTAAAAGGAGCTACCTATGTGTTAAAGTAGATAAACGATCAGGTCAAAATGTGGGCATAGGGGTCGGTTGGGCCAGTTTCGCTTTGATGGCACAGGCCGTTTTGGTGATGGCCAATCCGCCTTTACCGGTACATTTATTACAGGTAGGCATTTGGAGGCTTACGGACGATACCGTTTCAATCACTTCATCCAAAGGAATAAGGGCATTGAAACCCGCACACGCCATCGTGGCCGACGATAGCGCATTCACGGCCGCGCTGACATTTTTTCCCAAACAAGGTGCTTCTACCCGGTCGGCAATGGGGTCGCAGATCAGTCCAATCATATTCTGAATGGCCATAGAGGCGGCATCAATGGCTTGTCGGGCCGTTCCGCCAAACAGTTGCACGATGCCGGCAGCGGCCATGCCGGCAGACGCCCCGCACTCAACCTGACAGCCGTGCTCCTCGGCCGAGAAACCGGGTCCCATGGCAAAGTAGATACCCACAATTCCGGAGGCAAAATAAGCTTTAATCAATTCATCGTGGGAAGCACCAATATCATCCGCCACGGCTCTCAACACACCACCTACCACGCCGCAGGAGCCCGCCGTTGGGTTAGCCACCACTACCTCCAAAGCACTCTTAGACTCCATGATAGCGGATACATTCGCTATGATGTGGTTGACGATGGAGTTTTCCAGAATCTTCTTTTTCTTCGCCGCCTGCGCGATCAGGTGGGATTGCCGGGGGAGTATCCGGTCTTCGTAGTACGTACCTGCCAGGCCCGTTTTGATGCTGTTTTCTATAATCCCGACCACATGTTCCATTTTAGCCGTTACTTCGGGGTCGGCTAATCCGCTCTGATGTTTTTCGTAAAGTAGACCAATATCTCCGAGATCCATATTTTTCTCCCCGGCGTATTGCAGGAGGGAGCCAACGGTGGTAAAGGGCAACTCTGACTCAGTTCCCGCTATGATGGGCAGTACCGGCCTGACCAGCATTAATTCACTGTACGGAATTGTCTGGTTTAGGGTGTGAATCAGTTCTTCGGAAACCTCTTTCGAAAACTTTATAGTTATCAGTCGTTTTCCATGGTTCGTTGATTCGACAATTGCCTTTTTTTCCGGGCATAGCCGGGCAACGTCTTCTACCGTAATGCCGGCAGGTACGTCCCTGAGCAGTACCTCATAGTAGTCTCCGTTGATACGTACCCGGAAACCGTCTATTTCCTGTATTTCAAAGGACCCACCACCGATGGATATTGCCGTGACCAGCGTCTGCTTACCCCGCACACCGGTCAGCGCCAGCCTGAACGTATTCACGTGGGTGGTGGGGTAGGAGTTTATTTCGTAACGAATGGAAATTCCCATTTGTTGGGCTACCTTCTCGGTGTGCTTTATCTGGTCATCGGCCATGTCCAGGCCTAACAACCCACCCTCGATGCCAATGGTGGTTCCCTGCTCGCGGTAATTGGGAGCCCAGGCCCCGTCTTTGTCAAAGTCGATAACGGCGGCG
>CATMVR010000244.1 GCA_950075905.1 uncultured Persicitalea sp.
CATCAGATGGATTCGCTCGGCAGCAAGCTGACCGATATGAATAACAAGCTCGACCGTAAAGCCTCCCTGAGCTGATGGGCTGGCTGCTTACCATACTGCTATTGCTCCACGCCTCCCTGGCTGTTGTCATCTACCTTGCCTTACCAAACTATGGAAATCTTACAAAAAAGACTCAGAAAGGGGCCGAACAGTACCCTTTCTGAGTATAGCGTCAATGGCGGCCGCCGCCTGGGCTTCATCATCGAGGATAAGGATAGAGGCCTTACCTCCGATATGTCGCTGGAAGAAATTGCCCGGATTAAGGTGCAGGACCAAACCGCCATCCCCACCGGCCGCTACCGGGTCACCCTGCGCGACTCGCCTGGCTTCAAGCGTCTGCTGCCCTGGCTACGCGACATACCTGGCTACGAGTACGTCTACTGCCACCCCGGCAACTGGATCCGCGAAACCAGAGGCTGCCTGCTCCCCGGCCTCACCTGGGGGAAAGAAGATGGCGAGTACTGCGCCCGCGATAGCCGCAAGGCCTTCAACCCGCTCAATCAGCGGATCGTCGATGCGTTGGCACGGAAGGAGGAAGTTTGGTGGGAGGTGGTGAATGACTACGACCAGATTACTCTGCCTGGGCTTGGCTAGCCTTCACGTAGCTGTACAGGGTATGTTTTATTTACTTGGCTTGCAGTCATCAAAGAAGATGTTATACTTTTAGGTATGGAATGGATCCCAATAGAACCGAACAACTTGCCAAGTGGCATAGTACTAGCAGCTAACTTCAACCCTTCAGCTACTGAGTACAAGTGGAAACTAATAGGGCGCTTATACTTAGACAGAGGAGATGTCTTCTGTGAAAACGACGACCATTTTCCATATAGAGGGGTCTGCACCCATTACATAGACATTGATAAGTATGATATAGAGGAATAGTAGCCAGTATATTCCCAATATATTTACTTCCCATGGCAGTACTTGTACTTCTTGCCACTATTGCACCAACACAGCTCATTCCTTCCAAGCTTTCTTTCAACTACAGATGGGCTAATCGGACCTACCTTCCAACCAAATCCACCAACAAACATCTGCACATCGGTTTTGTCGGGCACTTTACTATAGCTTGGAATAAGTGTTTTTAGTACTTCGTGCGCAACTTGCCTTACTGACACTCTTTCAGGCTTTTGGGGTATATATGTAATTGAGCCATCATGATTTATAGTGAAAAAATTTTTGTCATTCATAAACTTGTAATAGAGTTCGTCTATTGAGGGGTCAACATGTGCACCACCATCCTGATCCGCAACAGTTGTAATCAATTGCTTTCTTGACAATGTGTTTCTAGATTCATTTTCATTCTTAAAATCTTCAATGAAAATTTCTTCTTCCCACCATTCATTGAATGGGAGCCACTTTTTTAAACCCTCATCCAACATTGGTATATACTTCGCCCCCTCAGGGCTGAGGGCCATCATATATAAACCACTATGACTAACTATACTTTCTTTATCAAATGGAAGGCAGGTACTTAAAAAGTCCCGATTTTTTAGATTCAGCTGAGATAGCAAGGATTTTGAATACCTTGTATCATGCAAAAGTATTCGAAGTGCTATTGCAAGACGTTTTGCTTCCCCATCAAATCCTCTATCAAATGATTCACAAGAGCTCATCAAAAAAGATATCTGATCATCATAATGCTCTTTAAGCTTTTCCGGAGGGACTGGTATTTTGTTTTTCATTACATTTACCTACGTTTTAGATTGATTGACATTAAATGCCCGCTGGCCTCGGAAACCAAAGCGGGCATTTTTCTTGCGTAAGGTAAGAATAATATCCAAATCCCGATTGGACAGAAGTTGGCTAAAAATGAATATTTCCAATTTCAGAAAACAGAACATTCTTTGGCGGGTTTTCCGGAATTTCTCCCTGAGCCCTCCGGAGCACGCCGATATCGGCCCGGATCAGTTGCTGGCCAACCAGATGCAGCAGCTGCTCTCCCAAATAATATTCTGAATTTGCAAAAAGCCGGGATGTGACTCCCGGCTTTTTGCTTTAGGCTAGAATTGCATTTCGGCGTCTATGCTCTCATCTGTGATTTCGGCATAGTGCTTCACAAATTCAGTCGATGTGTGGCCCAGGAGGGAGGCCACGGTTTCGTAGCGCATCCTGAGCACATTGAGACAGTAATTGGCAAATGTCTTCCGGGCGATTTTTGTACTCAGGTAGACATTCAGACCCACGTAGGCCCCAATGGTCTTTATGACCAGGTTACGTTTGGAGTTGTTGCGGGTGGGTAGTCCTGTCAGACCACCATACTTATTCAGGATCTTGACGGCCGTAGGGTGCAGGGGCATGGAGTACCTTTTATCCTTTTTGCCCCCGACCGACTTGACCCGGTAGCCGGTGAGCCAAAGCCGGCCATTCTGCTCATGAATGATGAACTCCTTGTTGGAGTAGTCGGTATGGTGCTGACCCGTGTAGCAGCAGAACACAAAGGCGTCGCGCTCCATCTCGAGCATTTCGCGGGTAGACTGCCGGAGTGGGAGGGAGGAGAAGTCAAACTGCATCATCTTCTCTACCTGCTGTTGGGTCAGGTGGGTTGTGTCATAGTTATTGTCCTTTATCAAAGGAATCTTTTCAATCGGGTTCTTCTCAACGACGTCCTTGTTCAGGGCATATTTAAGAAGGGTTTTGAGAAGCTGGGCATTCTTGACGGCATAGTTGGTGCAGTACTGGCTTTTTAGCCAGCGCAGGAAACGTAGGAACACTTCGTCGCTGATATCCTCCATCAGAGGGTCTGACTGCCCGATTTCCTTAAAGAAGCGCTGGATGTTACGGAGGTACTTCCGGTCTGCCTTTTCGGAATTGTCAGATACCCCCTGAATCGTTTTTTTCTCTTGCAGGTAGCGTTCAAAAATCTCAGAGAGTGTTTGCAGGCTCTTCGTTCCAAATACTCTTGAAACGAGCTTTCGGGCCGTGATAGACTCATCGGCTTTGCGAATTTCAAGGTAAGCTGAGTCAAAGTCCTGCTTCACCTGGTTGAGCCTGGCATTTGAAATCTGACAGGATTCGTTGTTGGGCGTAACCCGTTGGCGTTTAGAATCCCAATCTTTCTTTGAAATCTTGATGCCTAGTGACTTTTCAGGAGCCCGGACGCCATTTACGGTTACACGGCAATAGATCGTACCTACATTTTTGTCACGCTTGGAAGTGCGTAGACGGAAAAGAACTTCCATCCGGTAGTGTTTTTTTGAATTGCATTATTTTAAGTGTATTGGTTTGGGGCGCAAATGTAGCCAAATACAACTTAACCGGGTTTTGGAGAGTGTACCCGAAAAAAAAGGGTGTACCCTAATGGGTACACCCTACACCTAATGTTGTGAAAAATATGATTTATCTGCTCATTTATGAGGCTTTTTGTGGTCTCGTAGGTATCTGTTTTCTAGTCTAAGTATTGGTATAACATATTGAATTTAAATGATTTATCATGTCAATGAAAGGTGGTTGCCTCCAAGGTGTAAGTTGATTTGAGTACCAAATCAATCAGAATCCGGCATGGCAGTACATTTTACATTCTTGTATACCTTCATTCAAGGTCCTCCATATGCCATTATTTGGTAGTACTTATTTTTATAGAATTATATAACATTCTCACAATCAAACATATATAAGCATATGTAAGATTTTAGGTTCTTGGTTGAAGTTGGTGTGTATCACTTAATCATGATGTTTGCTAATATGTTTGCTGGTTTACATATTCACCAATTCTTTGTTTGGAGTATTAAGTGACGTTCATTATCATATCTGCAAGTAACTTATCTGGATGTTCCGTGTAAATCAGATCTAAGGCTTGTCTCAAATTATCCTTTGGAAGGACTCCCATGTCGTACATCTTTGCAACAATTTGATACTCATAAGGATAACTATCTTTAAAGTGCGGTAGTAACTGCTGAATTTCTTTAATATTAAAAGTCATAGAGATACGTGTATCTCCATAAGGAAATGCAAAAGGTGTTTTTGTAGGCAAATCGTTGATTGTTAAAGGATTATTATTCAACTTCCTTTTGTGAGCAGATTCTGTATTTTGAATGATACCCAAATCAATTGCTAATCGAGCAAACTTCACTTCGATACCAAAGAAAAGGTAACCCAGAAATTTGGTATTTTTTTCCTCTTTTTCATCATACAGTCGAACTAGTTTTTCTAATTCTTCTATACGTTTTTCCAACTCTTCTACCCTGTAAGGTTTCTGGTCTTTCGATTCATTAACTGTGCCCAATAAGTCGCCAAGTGACACTTCCAAAGCATCTGCTATGCTTTGAAGTTGTTCGATTGACATCTTTTCGCCTCTCTTCTCAAGACGGGCATAATAGGAGGGGTCTAAATTTAGACTTGCAGCGACATCGATTTGCTTGATACGCTTTACTTCTCTTATAGCCTTTATCCTTTCTGTTATTCCCATACTTCAAAGGTAATGCACCTAATCATCTATCAAAAGGACCATATTATCAAATAATATGTACTATTATAATTGTAAAAAGGTTAATATGGTCTAAATTTGGACTTATAAATCAAATCAAACTATAATGATTAAAGCTAAAACTCCACAATCTCCCCTGCATACGGCTATTATTGGCCATGAAGCAGCAACAAAAGCAATTTTCAAACCTACTAAGGATTTCTACGAGAGCGTGGGAATCAACCGTATTCGGTTCTGGCAGCTAGTGAAAGGTAAGAAGGAACCATTTGCTTCTGAGATCCTGACACTTTCTAAGTACTTCAATGTTTCACCTAGTCAACTCATTACCAATGAAAAGCCCGGCCACTACTGAGAATAGTGCCGGGCTTGGGATCATTCTAATTCCTTATGCCTAAAAAATCAGAGATCATGACAAATTTAAGAAACAAAAAGTCCGCAATTTCAATAGCAGCTGAAAAAGCCCTAAAGAACCGCTCCCAAAAGCTACCTTCCCAAAAGGTGAGTATTACCACGTATCGAAGAGACGGGCGGCCTGGTATCGTAACCATATACGTAAAGTTGAAATACAGGAAGCGCGTATATTCTATGAGCACTGGCATTCAGTGTTCTATTGATCAATACGATAACTCGACTTGGACTGTGAAGGGTGATCCACAGGCTACAATGCAGCTTCATGATCTCAGAGCTAAGCTAAATGCCACAGTAGTAGATTTTAGACTCACCAATCGGCCAATTGATCTGGAACTGATTTGGCGCGTAGCAAATGGAGAATCCCTGGAGGATACTACACCAGGATTATCTGGCTGCCTGGACATTTTCCTGGACTTCCAAAAACAGCGCTTGGAAGCTGGGGAAATTCAAAAAAACCGGCTATTCAAACTCACCGGCTGGCACAAACGAATTAAAGAGTATGCTGTGTACAGGTTTGGCAAAAAGAGTGTACAACTCGATGATATTGTCGCGGCAGATGCCCACAGCTTTCTATTGTGGCTTAAGAACTCCCGCGAATACGTGCATAACTCAGCATCACCAATAGTTTTTCACTTCAAAAGAGTGATGGATTTTGCGCTTGAGAACGAATGGATAGGCAGGAATCCATTCTTGAACTTCCGAAAGAAGTTGGAGAAGAACGCTATTGTTCATTTGACAGAGAAGGAATTCGAAATGCTCAGAGACCATGATCTCTTTTCTCCCGTATTAGACCACATCCGGCGGGTATTCCTATTCCAATGTATATCCGGACTAGGCTATGCTGACGTGGTTGCACTGACTGTCAGGGACATTCTCATAGATGAGAAAACGAACTTTGAGTACATTCGGATCAAAAGGCAGAAAACGGGCGTTGAGTCAATCATTCCGCTTACTACTGTTGCGCGGGAGATTATTGATTCATTTGCCGATCATCCAGCCAGGGAGCTCTACGGAACCTTGATTCCCCTTATCAGTAACCAAAAGTACAACAACTACCTTAAGGAGCTGGCAGGAGTGGTTGGTATTCAAAAGCGCCTGACTACCCACGTGGCCCGGCGGACGGCTGCCACACTGTATTTGAACAAGGGGATGCCTATGGATTCCGTGGCCAAAATGCTTGGACACACCAACACAAAGACCACGAGAGACGCTTACGCTCAGATGAACCCCGAACGGGTAATCCGTGACCTTTCGGCCATCACAAAACTTTCCAAAGCACAATAGCCATGATGAAAGAACCCAACGAAGCGGAATACCTCAGGATGGAGAACCTTCTGTTGAAGCAGAACCTTGAAGATGCGATGAGTCTGAACAGAACCCTCAACCACCATAACCAGGAGCTCAAAAGGGAGCTGGAGGCCAAAAGAAACGGCCTTAACCTTTCGGTTTCTATTTATCTGGACTTGCTTAGTGCCAGGGATGGCGAGGGCCTGCTCAGATCCTTCAATAAGGCATACCATCTGATCCATAACAACTGACACAACAAAGCCCCGGCTTGATAGGCCGGGGCTTCTCTAATTTTCTCCCCTGCACCCCTAAGTAGGCAAGAAGTAGATGAAATCGCCCTATTACCCCTAACAGGGCTGTTTCGGTTAAAATATTATTTTTCAATACATTAACTCTTCCAAAATTATGGAAAAAAAGCCAAAATTTCAATCCACACGTCAACAAAATGAGTCGGCGAAGAAACCCAGGGCGGAAAAGAAATCCAAAACTCCAAAAAGCGCAGAAATAAAGAAAGAAGAGCCACGAATCATCAGGGTTTTAAACTTTCTTGAAAGTCGCTATCAGCTAAGAGTAAATGAAGTCACCCAAAAAATTGAGGGTAAAGCCATTTGGAGTAGGGAGCCGTACCAAGAAATGAATGATAACGACTTAATGTTCGAGCTTTATGAAGCCGGATTTAACAAGTTTAAAGATGAATTCAAGGTCTTATTCAACTCTTCAAAGATCGAGCGTTACGACCCATTTTTAGAGTACTTTGATAGCCTTCCCATTTGGAAGGAGAATGACCCGGATTACATCAATGAACTGGCCGATTATGTAAAGACCGATAATCAGGAGTGGTGGAAATGGATGCTTAAGAAACACCTGGTTAGAATGGTAGGGCAGGCGATCGGACATTTGAGCTTCAATAAGCATTGTCTTACCCTGGTAGGCAATCAGAATGACGGTAAAACTTCATTTTGGGACTTCATTACGCCTCAGGCATTGAAGCAATATCAGCGCAAAGGCTTTGATTTTGCAAAAAAGGATGGTTTGATTTCTCTCATTCAAAACTTCCTCATCAATCTTGATGAACTGGCTTCCTTTGAAAAGAAGGACCTGAATAACAGCTTCAAATCTGTCATATCAGAATCAGAGGTACGATACCGCCCGCTATTTGCCAATTACGAAACTACAATCAGGCGTAGGGCAAGTTTTGTGGCCACCACTAACAAAATGGAATTCCTTACAGATGAAA
>CATMVR010000245.1 GCA_950075905.1 uncultured Persicitalea sp.
TTTTGGTGAACGCCCACGCAATCAATACCGCTACGATTCCTCCCTGGCTTCGCGAAAAGCTCCCCGCTTACAAAACACCCCGACGGTACCTGCTCCTTGCCGAACTACCCCGCAACGCCATGGGTAAGGTGACGAAGAATGAGTTGAAGAAATTGTTTTGAGCTTGTTAGCTGTTAATAAAAAATAGCTAACCTGCGGCATACTACTCACTTGAACACAATCGATTGACAATCAATATAATAAAACAATTATCCTTCGCATAGAATCCTGCTAATGTCGAAAAACTAATAACCTAACGGCTAAAAGCTAACAACCTAACTACCTAACAGCTACTAACCTAAAAATGATCATTTACGGCGTTGCCCTCCTTGCTTTCTGCTACATCACCGGCCAGCTACTAGGCGAGTACCTGGGCCTGCTCATCGGCGTGAATGCCAATGTAGGTGGCGTGGGCTTTGCCATGCTGCTGCTGGTGCTGATCAACGACTGGCTGCACAAAAAGGGCTACCTGGATGCCCTCACCGAAGCCGGGGTTCAGTTCTGGAGTCAGATGTACATACCCATCATCGTAGCCATGGCCGCTACGCAAAATGTCAGAGTAGCCGTTTCCAGCGGTCTGATTGCCCTGTTTGCGGGCCTCGTTCCGGTTATCATCTGTATTGCTACCATCCCCTTTCTTTCCCGCTTATCCAGGCCTACCCCAACGCAGTCACATGGAGATTCTCACTAAGTTTCTGGACAAAAACGGGCTGGTTTTTGCCTTTCTGGTAGTGGGGGTGATCATGTACGGCTCCGGCATTCTGTCGGTAAAGCTGACCCACAAAAAAATACCCGGTTCGGCCATTGCTATTCTCATCGGTCTGGTGTTGGCCTACCTGGGCGGCATCTATTCCAACGGACAAAAAGGGCTGGCCGATGTGCCGTTCTTTTCGGGCTTTGGCCTGATGGGGGGCGCTATGTTTCGTGATTTTGCCGTAGTGTCCACGGCGATGGGCGCCAGTCTGCTGGTGATGCGGAGTACTGGCTGGGTAGGTGCCCTCTCGCTTTTTCTGGGTATTGTGCTATCGTTTCTGGGCGGGGTACTGGTGGCGCTATTGTGGGGCTATACGGATACCGAAAGCCTCACTACCATCGGAGCCGGCGCCTGCACCTACATTGTGGGGCCCGTGACGGGGGCCGCCGTGGGGGCAAGTTCGGATGTCATTGCGCTCAGCATCGCCGCCGGGGTAGTAAAAACCATTGTCGTTACCATCGGCACACCCTTTATCGCCCGCTCCATCGGGCTGGACAATCCGCACACGGCCATGATCTTCGGTGGGCTGATGGGTACCACCAGCGGCGTTACGGCCGGGCTGGCCGCGACCGATCCGAAGCTAGTACCCTACGGAGCGCTAACCGCTACGTTTTATACGGGGCTGGGATGTTTGCTATGCCCTTCGGTACTGTATTTATTGATGCGGATGGTGTTTGGGTAGGGGTAGCATGCTGCTTTTACACACCCCTTCTTTTAGCCCGACTGCGTCAGGGCTAAAATTCACCCCTCTCGAAGAGGGGAATTCCTCCCGGGTCAATCTCTAACGTATCCTTGTACTATGTCTTTTCTTGAACGCCAGCGGATTCTCGCCGGTGATTTTTTTGAAGGTACGGTTGAAGTACGACAGGCTTTCAAAACCGCAGGCAAAACAAACTTCCGTCACGTTCTGGTCGAGCAACAGAAGCCTCCGGGCCTGATTGATGCGATACTGGTTCAGGAACTCCGTGAAGGTCTGTTTGGTCATTTTCCTGAAATACCGGCAAAACGCCGCTTTGGTCAGGTGGCTGAATCCGGCTACTTCGTCTAATTCAATTTTCCGTTGATAGTTTTCGTCAATAAACCGGTAGAGCTTTCTAAGGCGCTCCCGCTCCTTTTGATTGTACTGATTCCGGGCGGGTGTGCCATGTAGCAAGGTATAGTCGGACGTACCGGCCAGTAGGTGAAAGACCGCCAGCACTTCCTGAAAAAGCTCAAAACCTGCTAATCGTGAAAGCCTTTTGAGCCGCTCCCCTACCCTTTGCTTCGTCGACTCCCCAAACCCGACCCCATACGCCGAACGCTCAAAAAGATCGTAAATACGCGTCAATTCCGGCGTAGTAGCCAGTGCTTCGCCCAGAAAATCGGCCTGGATATGCAGCACCGTCTGCTCATAGGGGGTCTTGACCCCGTAGTCGAAGTTGAGGTGTGGAATATTGGAGCCAATCAGTACCAGGTCGCTGCCCCGGTACTGGGCCAGGTGCTCGCCCACGTGCCGGGGGCCACGCTCCGCCTCGATGTAGACCAGCTCAAATTCCGGGTGGAAGTGCCAGTAAAACACATCGCTCAGCCGGGAGTCGCCCATGACCCGGAACGAGCTACCCACATCGGGCACGAATTCTTCAAATAGCGTTTTCATAGGCGGCAAGAGACGAATCAGGAACCTTTATTTGCTCAATGTAGGCATAAAAATAGCCATAAACAGCAATATAGTTCAAAAATGGGCTACTATACGGAAAGTTTGGCAGTGAGTGGAAGCCTATCTTTGTATCACTATTTCTAACAAAACTATGACAAAGCATGGAAACTAAGAACCCCACCATGGCTCCGACCATGATCCCGAACAACGCCCACAAAGAGATTCCCGGCAACCCCTCCACCGCCACCAGCAGTAAACAAAAACTCAACGACCGCTCCAACGGCCAACCCCTGCGGGTACTCAGTGAGGAAGACTGGGCCTTCTGGATTCACAATGGGTATATTGTGGTGAAAAACGCGGTTCCGAGAGAGCAGGCGCTGCGCACCGCACAATTTCTGTGGGAATTTGAAGAAAAAGACCCCAATGACCCCGCCACCTGGTACACCGCCCCCCGCGCCGAAATGCAGATGAAGGAACTCACCGGCACGGGCATGGTGGAAGTATACAACAATCAACATCTGTGGAACAACCGGCAAATGCAGCGCGTCTACGATGCCTTTGTGGACATCTGGGGCACCGAAAAGCTGTGGGTGACCATCGACCGCGCCAATCTCAACTTCCCCATCCGGCCGGGCTTTGAGTACAAGGGCTTTATCCACTGGGACTACGACCCCGAAACTAAACCCCAGAACGTGCAGGGCGTGCTGGCCCTGGCCGATCAGACCGACGAGAATATGGGCGGCTTCCAGTGCATCCCAGAGTTATTCCGTACCTACGATACCTGGAAACTAACCCAACCCGCCGACCGCAACCGTTTTCAGCCCGATACCTCTGACTTTGCCGAAAAGTTTGTAAAAGTAAAGTTGGATGCCGGTGATCTACTGATTTTCAATAGCCTGCAACCGCACGGCATCCGGCCCAACCTGTCTCAGGACAAAGTGCGTGTTGCCCAGTACATCTCCATGATGCCCGCCGAGGAAGACAACGAAGCCCTGCGGCAATGGCGCATCGATTCCTGGAAAAACCGCATCGCCCCCGAAGGCTATGCGTTCCCCGGCGATCCGCGCAAGTGGGAGCAGACCATGTACAAGACGGCGGAGCTGAGTGAGCTAGGTAAGAAGTTACTGGGGCTGGATGGGTGGTGAAGGGGGGGGGGCGTTCGTTGTCATTTTTCAGGGTCTGTTCAGGTAAAAAAACAGGCTCTGAAAAATTCTTTTATCCCTTTCACACCCATATGAGTTTTATTTTTAGCTTTGAGAAACCCTGTCACTCTAAGCTCAATATACCCCTTTGAATCCATCCTCTACCCTCTCCAAAACCTGCTGGTTTGCGTGTATCTTCCTCTGCACCATTTTAACCGCCTCCTTCTCAGCCCCCAGCGTGGGGATAGCCCCTGCCCCTGCCTGGATAGTGCCCGTTACGCCGGGCGGCAAGGCTCCCGCACCCAAGGAATTTTCGGAAGGGTACTATGTGTCTTTTATGGATACGCAGGTCAACCTCGACTTAAAAACTACTTACTCGCATACCATCCGGCAAATAGCCTTGGAAAGCGGGGTACAGAATGGGTCCGAAATTTCGGTTGTCTTTGATCCTTCCTACGAGCGAATCGTTTTTCACCACATCACCATTTTCCGCGACGGCAAGGCCATCTCGCAGTTGAAAGCGTCGGATTTCAAGGTCATGCCCCTGGAAACCGACCGGCAGCGGTTTATCTACAATGGCTACTATTCGGCTTCGCTGATTCTGAACGACATCCGCAAGGGCGACCGGATTGATTATGCCTTTTCGCGCATTGGCTGGAATCCCGTTTTTCAAAACAAATACTCCGATACGTTCAGGTTTGGAGCGTATGAGTACCTGCCGCATTCGCACTATGCCCTTCTGGCCCCCGCCGGCAGGCAACTCCAATTCAAAGATTTTAACAACCCTCCCAAAAAGACCACCCACACAGCCAATGGCTCTACTATCTACGAATGGAATCTGACCAATGCCAAAAGTGTTTCCTACGAGGATTACACACCCTCCTGGCTGACAACGGCCCCCTTTGTACAGATTACCGAATACAAAAGCTGGAAGGAAGTAGCCGACTGGGGACTGGCATTCTACCAGATCCAGCCCCTTTCGGGACCATTGAAGGCCAAAACTGAGGAATGGAAAAAACAGGCCAACGGGAGTACCTACGCGTACATAGAGATGGCCATTCGCTTTGTGCAGGATGAGATTCGGTACCTGGGTATCGAAACCGGTGAGAACTCCCACCGGCCGCACAGCCCGGAGCAGGTATTTGGACAACGTTACGGCGACTGCAAAGACAAAGCCTTCCTGCTGTGCGCTATCCTTCGGGAAAACGACATTGAGGCAGATCCGGTGCTGGTAGATACGTACAAAACCTCCCGTCTGTCGGAGTACCTGCCGACGCCCCTTGACTTCAACCACGTGGTCGTCCGGATCAGGGTCAATGACCCCAAAGAAAATTTCAAAAGCGAGTCCCCTTTCATTTTCATTGATGCTACCTATTCCGTGCAGGGGGGTACCACTTCCAAATTCTCCTTCCCGGCTTATGGTCAGGGGTTAATTTTAAAGAAAGGGCAAAACCTGATCAGTGATCTTCCCATCCAGAATCCCGGCAATGTGGTCATTGAAGAGGAGTTCGTTCTACCATCCGAAACCGACTCCACAGCGGAGGGCTTTCTGATGGTGAAATCGGTGTACTACGAAGGGGAAGCTGACAACATCCGCGGGCAGTTTCAGCAAAATAATCTTTCCGAAATGGAAGAAGGCTTTCTGAACTACTACCGGGATACCTACCCGCACGCTTCCTTCGAGGCCCGCGACACCGTAGAGTACTACGATCAACGGGAGGCAAACAATTTTTCCATCGTAGAGCGGTACGTTCTGAAAAACCTATGGAAGTACGACGATAAACAGCAGAAATACATCTTTCCGATACTGGGAAAAATACTGTACAATCAGTTGGTCAACCTTCCCAATCGGCCCCGGACCTCTCCGGTGGCCCTGCGGTATCCCTATCACATCACCTACACCATTCGGCTCCGGTTGCCCAACGCCTGGAATGTCCCCACCGACAGCTGGAAAATCAAAAGGGAGGCCTACGAAATTATATTTCAATCCAGATTCATTGCTGCCGAGAATACGTGGGAGCTGATCTACGACTACACCACCCTGGCAGATCACGTGACTACGGCACAAACGGCCCAATTTAAAGAGGATATGGCTAAGCTCATTGAAAATCTGGAATACGAACTGACGTATCCGGATACCTTGCTGGCCAATACCGCCAATCTCAATGGCTGGATGATCCTGTTGTTTGTGTTGACTCTGGTCTTTGGTATTTGGGTAAGCGTGCAACTTCACAAGCACTCTTCCGAGCCGGAATTCGCAACAGGTACCGGCATTCCCATCGGTGGCTGGCTGAACCTGCTGGCCATCAGTCTATGCATCAAACCTGTGTCTCTGATCATCCGCATGGCCGATAATTCTATCAGTGTGTATTTCACCCAAACAGGATGGGAGGTCTTTTCTGGGTATGAAGACGCCACTGTGTGGGTTTATCGTCTGCTACTCGTCACCGAGCTGATTTTTAATACCCTGCTCGTCGTTGGATCGGTGTTATTGGTCGTTCTTTTCTTCAAAAGACGAAACTCTTTTCCCTATCTCTTTTCAGCATACACCGGTGGAAATCTGGCATTTCTTATAGTGAATACCCTTGCCTGCGTGGTTCTGTTCCCATCCAGTTCCAACGAAGAGGCAATGAGGGACATACTGGGTATATTTATTTTTGGTGCCCTCTGGATTTCGTATTTATACAAGTCACAGCGCGCCCGGCAAACCTTTGTGAATTTCTACGACGAACAGATAGTTACGGAACTCAATACGGATTCGGAAGTAGTGGAATTATTGGAGTGAGTAGTGCAGGCGATTTCCTATTCCGGCAAAGCAAACAATTCCTGCACATTAATCTCAAAATCAGGCAGTACGGGGGCGGCGGAGCAGCGATCGTTTTCGAGGCATATTTTCACCGTGCGCCGGGAAGTGTAGACCTGTACGATCCTGTGCTCAGGAATCACGATCCAAACCACCCGCACACCGGCTTTGAAATACTCTGTCAGCTTTTGTTCCAGTTTGTTTATCTCGTCGTTGTTGGAGATAATTTCAATGACAAATTCCGGGATAACCCCTGCCTCTCTGGCACTTTGCCGGATTTGCTCCCGGGTAAAGTAGGCTATATCCGGTCGCCTTACCTGTATTCCGGTCAGGTGTACATCCTGCCTCGCAATTAAGGCACCTTTTTGCTTATACCCCAGGTCTATAAACAGATCAAGTAGCCTGACATAAATATAAATTTGGTTTTGTTTCATGCCAACGAAACCAACAATTTCCCCGTCATTCCACTCGTACTTGAAGCCGTCGTTCGGCTCCCAGTCGAGGAACTCTCCCAGGGTACGGGGCAGGGTGTCGGTGGAGTTGGATGCCTGCATCATGGTAAGTCGGTGTTTTTATCAAAAATACAATTTATTGGGCAGGAATTTGATACATCATTGGGGCATTTTTGAGCAAATCTGTGTTCATTTTGCCGGAAAAGCAAACAGCCTGGGATCTACCTCCACGTTGGTTTCGATCTTCCGGAGCCAAATCTCCTCCCCCGGCTGGCCGTTGTAGCTGATGCGGCTGGCAAAGGGAAACAGCAGACCGTTGACCGTCCGGTAGTCGTCCAGCAGGGTTTCTACCGATGCGCCCCGGGTCTGTTCGCTCCGGGAGGTATTCCGCATGGCTACCAGCAGGTAGTTTTCCGGATCGAAGAAGTAGTACACTACGTTTTCCTGCTCCTGTCCGCCCACTTTCAGGGGGCTTTTGATGAGCTTAACTTTATGCGCGGGTTTTCCTTCAATGGCCTCCTTCCCTTCCAGCGTAGCCTGGTAGCCCTTTTTCCGGTAGTTGAGAAATGCATC
>CATMVR010000246.1 GCA_950075905.1 uncultured Persicitalea sp.
GTATGGTAGATCAACCCGCACAAGACATGAAGAAATGGATAACCATAGCCCTGCTGGGCAGTTTGCTGGTGGCCTGTCAGAGCAACGACTCCACCCAGCATATACGCGACAACGAAACAACTACCGCCGCCGAGGATGTAACGGACAATTACGAAACGGAGCGGGATACCACGGCCACCATACCCGATACCGTCAATCCCCGCATACCCGATTCTACCGAAATCCGCTAAATTGATATAGCAAGCGGCCCCGGAAATAGTTATCAGGGGCCGCTGCGGTTTTGAGGGGCGTCCGTTGGCCTACCTCTTGTTTTCATTTTTTTTACTGATTGTTATTCTGCATGGCCTGGGCCTTTTGCAGGTGCATTTCCAGCACGGGTACCTTGCCTGCTGCCCAGTTTTTCAGTTCCGGTATTCTACCTTCCTGGGCTTCTTCTTTAAAAGCCTCAATGTCTTCCTTGTGATCTTTCACCATCAGATCTGCATAGGCCTGGTCAAACTCCCTTCCGGTTTTATTGGCCAATTCGTTGTACTTTTCCTGCTTGTCCTCTCCCATGCTGGTTGGAAGCGTAATGTTAAGTTGCTGGGCCAGTGATTTCAACTCCTCATTGGCTTTTCCGTGGTCTTCAACCATCATTCTGCCAAAATCCTTGACTGCCTGGGAGGAGCCGTTTTTCTGCGCCAGTTCTCCCATTTGCACTTCCATCATGCCACCATTGGCTGCCGCAACGGCAAACTCGGTGTCGTCTTCCCGGGCTTCGCCAAATTGCTCCTCGTTTTGCTCTTCGGCCGTATCGGTACTGTCGTTGGTGGTGTTACACGCAGCGGCCGCACATAGCATTACGGCCAGCATACAATTGAATGCGATTTTTTTCATAGTGTAATTCTGTTTGATGTAGTAAAACGATACCATTTCGAGCGGAATACCTATAATATCCATGCCAGTATACGTTTCCACACTTTTACTGTATCACCAGCTAGCATACTCTACCCGGGCCAACCAGAAAAACAATGTGAGGTTTTGTGTATATTTGGCATTCTGGTTTTTTAAAAAGCGGCCAGAAACAGCCAAATGGCAGTAAAACCTGACCAAAAAATAGAATTGACTCACTAAACCCCTGAACAATTCACTATGGAAGTACTAGGCATTGACATTGGCGGCTCTGGCATCAAAGGCGCACCAGTAAACATCGAGACGGGAGAGCTAACGGCCGACAGGATACGATTTCCGACTCCATCTCCTTCCAAGCCGGTTGAAGTAGCCAAAGTCGTGAAAGAAATCCTGGATCATTTTGACTGGAAAGGCCCCGTGGGCTGTGGTTTTCCGACGGTCATCGCCAATGGTAAAGCCAAGGGGCACAGCAATATGGACCCCGAGTGGTCAGGCGTGCAGATTGACGAACTGTTCCGAAAAACTACCGGGCAGAATTTCAAAGTGATCAACGATGCCGACGCCGCCGGACTGGCCGAAATGAAATTTGGGGCTGGTCAGGGGCGCATGGGGCTGGTATTTGTGCTTACGTTGGGCACTGGTATTGGGTCGGGGGTGTTTTATAACGGCGAACTGCTACCCAACTTTGAGCTGGGTCGGTTGCTGTACACCAATGGGAAGCCCATCGAGTACTATGCTTCAGACGCGGCCCGCGTCCGCAAAGAGCTCAGCTACAAGAAATGGGGCAAGCGCATTGACACCTTCCTGCACCATATTGTACGCCTCTTTTCACCCGATCTGATTATCCTGGGCGGTGGAGGCAGCAAGAAGTTTCACAAATTTGCGGATATTCTGTCCGTAGATGTACCCATCATTGTGGCCGAAACCCGCAACGAGGCTGGCATTATCGGCGCCGCTATGGCCGGCGCTGAACTATTAAAAAAGGGGTGATCAGAAGAGCATCAGATACAGAAAAAGCAGGACCAGCAAAATGGCCACCCACTGCGTCCACCGGCTTTGCCGGGGAAATTCGTAAGCACAGATGGGGCATTTTTCACTTTTGGCATCGATCTCCATGGCGCAGGAGGGGCATTCCATTTTTTTCATAAGTGCTATTTTTGTGGTCAGATGCAAGTAGTGTGTTCGTCGGGCAACCAGCCGCCGGCTTACTTTTACGAACTAGTAAACCTTTTTTTAGCCATTTTTTCCTCCAATTTTGGTGTTTTTTTTATTTATTTCATGAATAAATCCGTCCCACCCTGGTATATCTACTTGTTAAACCTTACTTCCGGCTTATCCTGGAAAAGTATATACCGGATCTCCACTTTTCTTAAATTTCTGATTTTCAATACAATCGGTTATCGAAAGAAGGTTATTTTGGAAAATCTCAGAAATAGCTTTCCGGAAAAAGGGGAAAAGGAAATCCAAAACATCGCCGAGCGCTTTTATTTGCATTTTACTGACCTCATTCTCGAAACCATCAAGTACCGCAGCTGTCCACCGGCCGAGGTACTGGAAAGAATTCAGGGAGACATCAGCCTGGTAGATAAGCTATACGATGAAAAGAAAAATGTGGTGTTTTTGATGGGGCACCGGGGCAACTGGGAGTTAGCTAACCTGTTTTCCTCCCTTCGCTTTTCGCACGAGTGCATCGTGGTGTACAAACCCCTTAGCAACAAACCCTTCGACCGCTGGTTTCTAGACCTGCGCACCCGGTTTGGGGCCCGGCTGGTACCCATGGAGCACATTGCCGCCGAGCTGCAGAAGCCCCGCACCAAACCCTACGTGGTGGTACTGGCCAACGATCAGTCGCCCCAGCCGGCCTCGGCCTACTGGACTACCTTTCTACACCAGGATACGGGCCTGTTCCGGGGGGTAGAGGTGATTGCCCGCCGCAACAACCTGACGGTACTTTACGCGGATTTCAGCCGGATCGAACACAAAAGAGGATTTTACAACGTGGAAATATCTCTGATTTCTGACGATTGCAAGTCTCTGCCCAAAAACGGTATCCTGGAAAAACAGATTCGCCTGCTGGAACGCGACATCCGGTCGCAGCCCTTCAATTGGTTGTGGAGTCACCGCCGATGGAAACACGCCCGGCCGGCTGGCGTACCCCTGGGGCTCATTCCGAGTCAGTAAGCCGGCTTCTTTACCTGTTTCAGACGGTTATAAAACGTCAGAGTACGGGTAGAACCAGCAGTACAATCAGGTATATTCGTTTGAATACTGACGTCTTGATCGTATCTTACACCCGTTTGCCGAATTAGTTGATTAACCTGTTTCACGATTGGAAACCACCGTTCAAGCAAGGAAAAGCAACACGACTAGTCTTGTCCTGTTTTTCCTGCATAATTTTTTCATAAGCATCGGCACCATACTTATCTATGTATGTGCCACGGTATTGCTATTACAAAATAACCCCGATCTATCCTTACCCCTTGCCTATTTTCTGGCGGCGATTGGGTGTATGATCGCCGGAAAAATCTATGAGTACTACGAGCACCGCCTGGCGCTAAAAAAACTCATTCAAAACCTCATGCTCGTTACCGTGGGGTTGGTGATTCTGCTCTCAGCCGGGCTGTATGTTTTATCACCCATGGTCATTGCCGTGACCTTAATGGTTGGCTACCGTGCTATCTATCTGCTTGCCAATCTGGAATTCTGGGGCCTATCGGCGCTGGTCTTCGACGTGCGGCAAAGCAAACGCATCTTCGGCATCATCGGCTCGGGCGATCTGCCGGCCAAGGCTATCGGTGCCCTGCTGGCCGTGCTGATCCACTCGTCGTATTCGCTGTACATTCTGCTGTGGGTAGCCTCACTGGCCTTTTTACTGGCCTACGTGGTGCAGTCGCTGACCTTCCGCTATACCACCATTCCTGATCACCATTCGGCCAGGAAACGAATCGTCGAAACGGTGCATCCCCAGGTGATCAACCGCCTTTTTGGCGGTAGCTGGCTGGTTTTTTACCTCTGCGCCGGACTGGTCTTTATTTCGGCGGCGGCCATTTTTATTGAGTACAGCTTCTTTTTCAACGTCAAGCATAAGTACCACCACCAGGACGACGTCATGAGCTACATCGGCTACCTGCTCAGTATGGCCTTCGGGGCGGCTACACTTATTAAGCTGGGGCTGTCGAGCCGGGTCATCGACCGCTTCGGCCTCCGTACAGTCCTGATCCTGCTCCCCATTCTTACCATGGTCGCTTCGGTGGTATTGTACCTGTTTTCGATGTTTACTACCGAAGAAGTAGTGTTGCTCAATATGTTCAGTGGCCTTTACATCGGGTTTGAGATCATTCGTCGCACCACCTACGATCCGGTCTTTCTGGTCATGTTTCAGCCCCTGTTTCTTACCCAGCGGCTCAAAGCCCATACCCTGGCCAAGGGCTTCTACGAACCCCTGGGTATCGCCATTACGGGCATCATTACGCTGGTTTCGTACTTTTTTCATTACCACCCTGGTGCTGAGTCATTTCTGTACATCGCGCTGTTTTCGCTGGCCGGACTCTACTTTCTGATCAAAGCGTACGGCCACTACCTGCGCGAACTGAAAAGTGCTCTGAACAAGCGCTTTTTCAACGAAAAAGATCTGGCTTTTCAGAAAAATGCCGATTCGATCATCGAAAAAAATCTGGCAAGCGAGGTACCCAGCGATGTCCTTTTCTCAGTGGACTGGCTGGCTGCCCATAATCCCCACAAACTTCCCGACTACTACGATGCTTTGCTCACAAATCCCTCGGTGGAGGTACGCCAGCATACGCTTACTATCATGTGTCAGCTCGGCGAGCAGTACGATCCGGCCGTACTGTACGAAATGGCCCGGCGCGAAGAATCGCCCGTCAACCGGAAGCTGATTGGCCGTCTGGCCTGTTCGGAAAATGAAGTGGACGAGTCGCAGGTACTGGCATTTCTCAATTCTGACGATCTGGCCGTAGTACAGGGAAGTCTGATTGGCTGCCAGCGAAACGGGCGGTTTACTACCCTTACCGAGCGTACCCTGCGCTACCTGTCGGACTCTGACTACGCTGAAGATCAATTGGCCGCCCTCAACATTGTGTTTGAGCTGGCTGATACTTCGTACCAAAGGTTTATATTGAAATGCCTGCAAAGCGATACATTTGCGGTGGTAGACAAGGCCATTGAGGTAGCCGCCCGGATGCCTTCCGCCGAGCTATGCCAGCAACTTTACCAGCTAACCCAGAATCGAGACTACGATAAGCAATCGGTTTTTGCTTTGCTGCAATCAGGTGCCCCAGGAGCCCCATTTATACAAAAAATCATCAACAGCCGGCAATCTTACCTGATCCACTTCGTGACCATCGGCTGTGAACGTTTTCGAACGCCGGCCAATGAGGCGCTCCTGGTCGACTTACTGAATAGCTCACATTTCCGGACCCGGACTTCGGCCCTGAAAGCCCTGACCCGGATTGATCCCCCCCAGGGTACCATACCCGGACTGGCGCTATGCCTGCAGGAAGAGTTTGAACATATTTTTGAGCTGCTGGGAGGACTAACCGAGGGCTATGGCTCCGAATTCGATGCTAGTCTGCATTTCGAAATCAATGAGGGCATGAAACGGATTTTTTATCTGATGATGCTCATGCATGATACCCGCATGGTGGAAAGCGCCATGCTCAATATCGAGCACAGTTCCAGAGAAAAACGAGCCAACGCCATCGAAATCCTGGACAACATCATTCCCCGCGACGAATACCTGGCCCTTCATACGCTGCTGGAAGAGGGTAGTGCCGACAAGAAGTTGTCCTTATTTCGCCGTACGGTAGTCCGCCGGCAAATGCCCGGTACGGTATTGCCCTACATCCTGGCCGAAGGCACTGAGAAATTTAGCGAGTGGACGCTGGTACAAGCCATACATAACGCCAACGACTCAGACCCCCAGCAGTCTGAACTGCTGATTCCGTATGCCGATCACCCCGATTCGCTGATCAATGAGGCTTTTGAGAAAAAGATAAAAAAACCATTACTGGACTTTTCAAAAAATCAGATTATGCACGCCCAGTCAAGCACAATGCTCGTGTCGCCCCTTGAAAAAGTGATGGTTCTGAAAAGAACGCAACTCTTTGAAAATACCCCCGAAAACGTACTTTCGGCCATCGTACCCATCATCATTGAGCAGCCGTGCGAACTCGGCCAGGTGCTTTTTGAAAAGGGCGACCTGGGTACCTGTATGTATATCATTTATTCGGGCTCGGTAGAAATCTTCGATGGGAAGACCAAACTGGCGCAATTTGGAGAAAACGATATCTTTGGTGAGCTGGCGCTGCTCGATGCCGAAACCCGCTCTGCCTCCGCTGTGGTTGCCGACCAGACGTTGCTATTCCGAATCGATCAGGAAGATTTCTATGACCTGATGGAAGAACGAAGCGAGCTGATGAAGAGCGTATTGAGTATTTTGTGCAAGCGCATCCGCTCCCAGAATGACCGGATGCGCCAGCTGGAACGCCAAAACGATTGACCCTTGGCGTTCTAAATTTTCGTAAAATGTATGGGTAGTTATGCCTGCGGTCTGTATCTATTAAGATAAACTCCTGACCCTGCATGAAACGTCGTAGATTTCTGGAAAACTCCCTGCTGGCTTCCGCCAGTCTTTCGTTTGTACCCAAAAGCCTGGCTGCGGCCCTGCCTGCTACCGAAAACAATGCTTCTACGCCCTACGAGAGCAACTGGCATACCCTGCCAGACCGCCCCTGGGCCGGCGAAAACCTGTGGGCCAATCGCTTGCAGGACTGGCACATCCAAGACGGCTGGCTCCAATGCAACGTGCGCGGCCGCAACCGCTCGGTAGCCCTGCTAACCCACGCGCTGGGGTCTCAGCCCGCTGCGTTTACGGTTCGGACCACCTTTCAGTTTTCAAACAGCGTGCAAGCAGAAGACTATGCCGGTATCCGGCTTGGCAGCAAAGGGCCTATCGACGATTACCGCTCAGCGGCGATCTACGGCAAAGGCATGGACCTCGGCCTGCGTACCGATGGCAAATGGGTACTTGACAAGGCCATTTCCGACTCAGGCATCTCCCCCGATACACTCAACAATGCCCTGACGCTGGAAGTAAGCGGCGAGCCACAGGCCGCGGGCCGGTACCGTCTGCTCGTACGGGTACTGGATGGTGCTACGCCGCTGGCCGAAAAAACCCTGGATAACGTAGCGGCCGAAAACCTGCGCGGGGGGCTGGCTCTGGTATGCCACGGCGAAACGCCGGA
Source organism: uncultured Persicitalea sp. (assembly GCA_950075905.1). Taxonomy (GTDB): domain Bacteria; phylum Bacteroidota; class Bacteroidia; order Cytophagales; family Spirosomataceae; genus CATMVR01. The sequence goes on from CATMVR010000246.1 coordinate 7,155, forward strand.
GCAGCAGTTTACCCCCGGCGCCCGTTTCCAGAACTGGCGCGTGGAGGGCCCCAAGGTGGCCGCCAACGGTACCCAAACCTACGGCCCCATCTATTTTGCCCAGTATACCCTGCACAACGATACCGTAAAACTCTCGGCTTTGTGCGCCCCGGTGGGACAAACCGGCAAGGAAGTTGTACTGGAATTGAAAGAGGGGAATGAGTGGAAAGTGGCCG